>JAODAU010000053.1 GCA_025463615.1 Microbacteriaceae bacterium
ATGCTGGTGCCGGCGCTCACTTTGCCGGTGCGCGGGGCGATGGCGTTGGTGGCCACCATCCCCGTTCCGGCGTCGCCCTCGGGCGGGCAGAGCGGGGCGCCGGGGGTGAGCGCGCCGGTCGGTTCGAGCAGGGCGGCGCCCTCCGCGGTGAGCGTTCCGGCCGCGGTGAGCGTGCCGGCCGCGGCACCCGCGACGAGCACCTCGGGCAGCAGCTCGCGCAGCGGCGGCACGGCGCCAGCGGCCAGCCGGTCGTAGCGCCCGACGAGCTCCTCGTCGTAGTCGCGCGTGGCCGGGTCGATCGGGAACATGCCCGAGGCGTCGCCGATGCCGAGCGCGTCGCGGCCGGTCAGCCGGCGGTGGACGTAGCCGGCGAGCGTGGTGACCGAGCGGATGGCGGGCACGTGCGGCTCGGCATCCGTCACCGCCTGGTGCAGGTGGGCGATCGACCAGCGCAGGGGGATGGTGACGCCGAACAGCTCGGAGAGCTCGGCCGCCGCGGCGCCGGTCGTGGTGTTGCGCCAGGTGCGGAACGGCACGAGCAGCTCGCCGGAGCCGTCGAAGGCCAGGTAGCCGTGCATCATCGCCGAGACGCCGATGCCGGCGAACGTGCGCGGGATCACGCCGAACCGCCCCTCGACATCCGCCACCAGGTCGGCGTACGCCGCGCGCAGGCCGGACCAGACGTCGTCGAGCGAGTAGGTCCACAGGCCGTCGACGAGCCGGTTCTCCCAGTCGTGCGAACCGCTCGCCAGCACGACCGACGGGTCGTCGCCGACCAGGCACGCCTTGATGCGGGTGGAACCGAGCTCGATGCCGAGCACCGCGCGGCCGGCCGCGATGGTCTCTGCGCTCATCGGCGGTCGTCCCCGGCCTGGCCGTACACGTTCTGGTAGCGGGCGAAGAGGGCGTCGATCCTGTCCTGCGGGATCGGGATCAGCGGGCCGCCCTGTCGCGCGAGGTGCACGGTGCGCGCCGAATCCTCGCAGAGCACGGCGGCCTTGACGGCATCCGCCGCCGAGACCCCGATGGTGAAGGGCCCGTGGTTCTGCATGAGCACCGCGCGCGACCGGTGGCCGCGCAGCGTCTCGACGATGCCGCGGCCGATCGAGTCGTCGCCGATGACGGCGAACGGGCCCACCGGGATCGGGCCGCCGAACTCGTCGGCCATGCCCGTCGTGACGCACGGGATCGGCTCACCGCGGGCGGCCCAGGCCACCGCGTAGGGCGAGTGGGTGTGCACGACGCCGCCGACATCCGGCAGCTCGCGGTAGACGTAGGCGTGGGCGGCGGTGTCGCTCGACGGGCTGCGGTCGCTGCCGGGAGACCCGGGCACGACGGTGCCGTCGAGGTCGCAGAGGATCATGTTCTCGGGGCTGAGGTCGTCGTACGACACGCCCGATGGCTTGATGACGAAGTAGTCGGAGCCGGGAACACGGCCCGAGACGTTGCCGCCGGTCCAGACCACGAGGTTGTAACGCACGAGCTCCGCGTGAAGGCGCGCGACCTCGGTGCGCACGCGGGCGATCTCGGCCTCGAGGCCGGCAGGTTCGCTCATGGGGACTTCCTCGTCTCGCAAAATGTTACCGCTCACATTATGCTGTACCCGGGACCCCGTTGCCAACGTCGGAAAGGGACAGCAATGCTCACCGCCTCGCTCACCGTCGATCCGGGTGCCGTCATCGGTCCCGTGAACCGCCGCCTCTTCGGGTCGTTCGTCGAACACCTTGGCCGCTGTGTCTACGACGGAATCTACGAGCCCACCCACCCGACCGCAGACGCCGACGGATTCCGCCGCGACGTCATCGAGCTGGTGAGGGAGCTCGGCGTGACGACCGTGCGGTATCCCGGCGGCAACTTCGTCTCGGGCTTCCGCTGGGAGGACAGCGTCGGCCCGCGCGAGTCGCGGCCGCGCCGGCTCGACCTCGCCTGGCACTCCACCGAGACCAACGAGGTTGGCCTCCACGAGTTCGCCGGCTGGCTCGACAGCGTCGGCGCCGAGCCGATGCTCGCCATCAACCTCGGCACGCGCGGGGTGCAGGAGGCGCTCGACCTGCTCGAGTATGCGAACCTGGCCGCGGGAACCGCGCTGACCGACCTGCGGGCCACGAACGGGCATCCGGAGCCCCTCGGAATCAGGATGTGGTGCCTCGGCAACGAGATGGACGGGCCGTGGCAGCTCGGTCACCTCTCGGCCGACGACTACGGAAAACTCGCCACGAAGACGGCAAGCGCGATGCGGCAGTTCGACCCGTCGCTCGAGCTCGTCGCCTGCGGATCGTCGAGCGCGGCGATGCCCACGTTCGGGGAGTGGGAGCGCGTGGTGCTCGGCCACGCCTACGACGAGGTCGACTACATCTCGTGCCACGCGTACTACGAGAACCGGGGCGACCGGGCCAGCTTCCTGGCCTCCGGTGTGAACATGGACCGCTTCATCGAGACCGTGGTCGCCGCCGCCGACCACGAGAAGGCGCTGCGCGCCAGCGAGAAGACGGTGAACATCTCGTTCGACGAGTGGAACGTCTGGTACAACGAGCGCTACGAAAAGGTCGACAAGATCTCCGGCATCGACAACTGGCCGGTCGCGCCGCGCCTGCTCGAGGACGTCTACACGGTGACCGACGCCGTGGTCGTCGGCAGCCTGCTGATCTCCCTGCTCAAACACGCGGATCGGGTCACCAGCGCGTCGCTCGCCCAGCTCGTGAACGTGATCGCGCCCATCATGACGGAGCCCGGCGGCCCCGCCTGGCGCCAGACGATCTTCTTCCCGTTCGCGGCGGCCGCCGAGCACGCCCGCGGCTCGGCGCTGCGGGTGAGCATCGACTGCCCGCGCTACGACACCGCCGAGTACGGCCCCGTGCCGGTGCTCGATGCGGTCGCCACCCGCGACCCCGAGACCGGGCGGACCGCGGTGTATGTCGTGAACCGCTCCGAGGAGCCGGTGTCGCTGGAGCTCGACCTGGGTGCGGTCGACGCGGCGAGCGTGTCGGCATCCACCCTCAGCGACGCCGACCCGGGCGCCGCGAACACCCGCGACGACCAGGATCGGGTGAGCCCGTCGGCCAACGAATCGCTCGTCGTCGACGGAACGCGTGTGCGCCTCGAGCTCCCCGCCATCTCCTGGACGGAAGTCACCGCCGACCTCGCCTGACCACCACCCTCTTCCCGAGTGGGCGATATTTGTCGTATCGGGACGGCGGTTACGACAATATTCGCCCACTCGGGAGGGTCAACACGGGCCGCCCGATCAGTGGCAGGGTGGGAGCGCCAGCCCGCACCACCGAAAGGCCACGACGATGACGACATTCGGCATGATCTACCAACCGAGCTTCGAGCCGGAGGACCTGCGCGACGCGGCGGTCGCGGCCGAGGCGGCCGGCATCCAGGAGCTGTGGGTGTGGGAGGACTGCTTCAAGCAGAGCGGGCTCGCGACCCTCGTCGCCGCGGTCGCCTCGACGACGAAGCTGCGGGTGGGGGTCGGTGTGCTGCCGATGCCGCTGCGCAACGTGGCGATCCTCGCGATGGAGCTCGCCGCGATCGAGCGGATGTTCCCCGGCCGCGCCCGCTTCGGCGTCGGCCACGGCGTGCTCGACTGGATGGGCCAGGTGGGTGAGCGCGTCGCCTCGCCGCTGACCCTCATGCGCGAGTACGTGCCTGCCCTGCGCGCGCTGCTGGCGGGCGAGCGGGTGGATGCCGAGGGCCGCTACGTGAAGCTGCGCGACGTGAAGCTCGACTGGCCGCCGAAATGGCCGGTGAAGGTGCTCGCCGCGGGCGAGGGGCCGAAGACGATGGCGCTCACCGGGGAAGTCGCGGACGGACTAGTGATCACCGCCGGGTTCAGCCCGAGCATGGTGCGCGAGGCGGTGGCCGCGGTGCGGGCATCCGGAGCCGGGCCCGACTTCGAGGTCGTGGTGTACCTCTTCGCCGACTTCGGCGAGGGCTCGGCCGAGCGCATGGAACGCGAGCTCGACGACTGGAAGATGGAGGGCGAGCGCCGCTTCGCCGCCACCGGAACGGACGACTCGATCGAGGCCACCGTGCGCGAGTTCTACGACGCCGGCGCCACGACGGTGCTGCTTCAGTCCCGCTCGGGCGAAACCGACCTACCCGGTTACATCGCCGCGACGGGCCGGATCGCGGCGCGGCTCAGGGGTTAGCGAGCCGCTGGAGAATAGCCAGCGACGTCTCGCGGGCGGCGGCCACGACATCCTCGTCGGATGCCCCGCTGCCGTTTGCGGCGGCCGCGGCGGCGTTGATGCTGAGGAACGCCATGCGGATCATCAGCATGCGACGTGGGTCGGTCTCCCCCGCCGAGACCACGGAGACGACCGCCTCCAGGCTGTCGCCGATCGCTCCGGTCGCCATCGTGCGCAGCAGCGCCGGGTTGGCGTTGACGAAGCGGATGCCGCGCAGCTTCTCCACCGAGTACGTGCCGACCCAGCGCAGCACCGCCCGCTCCAGCAGGTCGGGCGCGGCGTGCTGTGATCGCGCCCACTCGAGCAGCTCGGCGGCTTCGTCGCCGCGGCCCGCGACGCCGGCGCGCACGATCTCCTCCTTGCTCGCGAAGTGGTAGTAGAGCGACGCCTTGCGGATGCCGAGCACGTCGGCGATCTGCCGCATCGACGTGGCCTCGTAGCCCTGCGAGCTGAACAAGGCCACGGCCACCCGCTGGATCTCGGCACGGGTCTCGGCGCCGGTGCGGCGGGTCTGTTCGCTCATTCCAGCATCCTAATTGACTTGCCTACCTACCGGTAGGTAGGTTATGAAGATGGGCATCGACACTCTTCAGGCGATCGGACTGATCCTGGCCGGGCTGCTGGCGGGCGAGGAGTTCATCGTGCGCTGGGGCGTGCAGCCCGCGCTGTCCACGCTCGAGGATCGCGCCCACATCCTGGCCCGCGTCGCGCTGGTGAAGCGGCTCAAGGTGGTGGTGCCCATCCTCATGGTGCCGACCGTGCTCGTCGGCATCGCGGTGCTCGCCACCGGCGGCGTCGGGGCGGGGTTCGCGTTCCGCATCGTCGGGCTGCTCGCGCTGGTCGCGTTCGTGCTCTTCTCGTTCCTGGGCACGGTGCCGATCAACATCAGGGTGAACGACTGGGATGCCGACGCCCCTCCCGCGGACTGGAGGGACGTCGTGCGCCGGTGGCAGTTCATCGACGTGTTCCGCTCGTCGGCCGCGATCCTCGCGTTCGTCGCGTTCGTGGTCGCGGCGGCGCTGCGGTTCAGCTGACCAGCCCGGCGGCCTTGAACGCGGCGATCCAAGCGGAGCGCGGACGTTCGGGCCGTGATACTCTGATTCATATTGAATCACGGAGTGATGATGACTGAAACGGATTCGGGCGCTCAGACATTTGCGGCCCTGGCGCTGGCGCTATTGGATACGGGCGCCCTCGATGATCTGCGGGCGTTGCTCGTCGAACAGGTGAACGTTGCGCACACAGACTCGTGGGCGCGTTCCAGCCAGCTTCAGCTCGTCGCGACGAAGTGCGCGATCGGGCTGCCTCCGTCCGCAGTCGCGAGAACGCTGGACGGGGTCGCCGACATCATCGATCCCACAATCTTCCTTCGTAGAAGTGTCGGCTCAATGGCGACCGCCGCATCAGGGCCGCTGACGCACGAAGCCCTGGGCACATTGCTCATCTGGATGGGCGAGAACACCGACCAACTGTTGTCAGCGCGAGCCTGCATGGCGGCGGTGTCGGTAGGCGCGGCGCACGCCTCGCTCACCCGAACCGAGTCACCGCTTGAGGACCACCTGCACCCGGCCCCTTCGCAGTCCGACGACAAGGGGCGCGAACGCTCCTGGATTCTCGAGTTGCTTTCGGCCCATTCGGCAGTCCGTACGACGAATGAGCGCGCAACCAAGCGCGTCGTGTACTGGGCCCGCGTGGCCGGACTGACGCAGCGCGAAGTTGCGGAGTCGATGCATAAGCCGCAGACGCACGTGTTCCGTCAGCTGCAGGAAATCGACGCTGATCCCCGAATCCTGGCCATGACACCTCGCGAGCTGCACGATCACTTTCGAGCGGGACATATCGCACGGGCGCAGTTGCTCGCCCTCCTCGCCGCCTACAACTACGACAGCGGAACGTTCCCCGCGGATGCGCCCGAGTGGGGTTATGTACCTGGCAGTTTCGACGAACTGACCCAGCTTGCGGCCGAGGGCTCGATCTCGCACGAGGAACTCGACGTCGTGCTCGCGGGCGTGGAAGCCCTGGTGACCGCCGATGAGTAGGCCACAGATCGCGAACGACGTGGCTGATGAACTTGACCGACTCAGCCGCGCGGGTAGTCCCCACGATCCTGACGGCGTGAACTCGACGATGTCCAAGTTTTCAGAAACGTCCCGCGTGCGTCGGGGCGCTCGCATCGCCGAGGAATACCTCAGTCTTCAGCCTGACGTCGATCGCGGCGGGCGAGCCGCCGTGGTCACCGCAGGCTCACCAGGTGCAGGGAAGTCGACCGCCCTGCACGACATCGGGTTCGAAACGATCGGCTTTCGCGACATCGACCCGGACCGGATCAAAACGCTTCTCCTCCGTGACGCCCTCAACGACGGAACTTTCGACGACCTGCTTCGTCGCAGGCTTGCTGACGGGCGCGCAGTCCGTCCGATGGAACTCGCCTCTCTCGTTCATCGGGAGTCGACGATCATCGCGCACAACGTTGCGGAAATCAGCATGCACCAGGGTGATAACGTAATCATTCAGGGCACGCTCGGATGGGACGAACAACCTCAGCGGCTTCTCGACGTTCTCGATCTCCACGAGTACGCCGACCTCACGATTCTCGACGTCGAAGTCGACCAGGCGACCGCGTTGGAGCGCGTGCTGGAGCGCTGGTGGGTCGGTCGAAACAATCCCGCCGACCCGCTCGGAGGTCGGTTCGTGCCGAGCGACGTGGTTCGTGGGCTCTACGTGACCGATACTCTCTCGAGGTGCCAGGCAAACGCAGAGATCATGTTCGAGCTCTCAGTCCGGATGACGACCGAACTGCGAACTTCGTCGACGATCCACGGCGTGACCTCGCAGACAATACGTCGCCTAGACACCGGACACGGTCGCATGGTCGTGCCATCATTCGACGACGACTGACACAGACGGACGCCAGACTCAGTACGCCCCCAGGTCCTGCCACGCGCCATACGGGCTCGCGGCAGGGGTGACGTTGCGGGAGTAGAAGCGCGCCTTCCAGAGGTGGCCGTTCGACGCCACCGTCTCGCCTCCGTTGTAGACCCAGGATGCCGTCCAGGCCGCGTAGGTGCCGTGCGAGGTGACGACCGGCTGGCCGACCTCCTCCCAGGGTCCGCTCGGGCTGCCGGGCGCCTGGTTGCGCGTGTAGTACAGCACCGTATAGACCTTGCCGTTGTAGGCCACGGTCTCGCCGCCGTTGTAGATCCAGGATGCCGTCCAGCCCGTGAAGGTGCCCTGCGCCGTGTCGGTCGGCGTGCCGAGCTGCTCCCACGGCCCGGTCGCCGAGGCCCCGGGGGTGTCGCCCTTCGTGTAGTACGCGTTCTGGTATCGCGCGCCGTTGTAGAACACGATCGTGCCCGGCGTGGAGTAGACCGTCGTCTTGTTCCAGAGCTGCGTCCAGTTGGCGGCGAAGCTGAGGTTGCCCGTGGTGCCGGCGGGGATGGTCACGGATGTCGCGGGCGTGGGGTGACCCGGTCCGGTCCAGCCGTCGAAGTTGAAGCCAGCCCGCGTGGGGTTCGACAGGGTGATCGCGCCGGACTCGACCGTGTAGCTGGTCGGGTTCGAGCCGGTGGCCGTGCCGCCGTTCAGCTGGTACTGGATCGTGTACAGGTCCGCCACGAACACGGCCTGGATCGCGACCGCTGTGGCCGGCATCGTGAACCCGCCGTCCGCGTCGATCGTGACGCCGGCGGCCTGCCAGTGGTCGAAGCTGTAGCCGGTCGACGGCTTCTCGGTGAGGTGCACGCGGGTTCCGGGGGCGGCGTTGGCGACATCCGCGGATGCCGTGCCGCCGGCCGTCGAGGTCACCGTCACGGAGTAGAGGGCGAGCACGGTCACCGTCGCGTCCGCCGTCACGCTGAAGCCCCACTTGTCGGTGGCCGTGACGACCACCTGGTAGGTTCCGACGCCGAGCACGGCGCTGAGGTCGACCGTCTCGGTGCCGGCGCCGTCGCCCACGAAGGCCGGGGCGAGCCGGCCGAGCACCGCGGCGGGCGTGATGTCGTCGCTGGCGAGGAAGGTGGCGCTGTGGCTGCCCAGCGTCAGCTGCGGCACGGGCGCGACGCGCACCGCCACGGAGACGGGATCGGAGAGCACGCCGTTCTTCGAGGCGAAGACCTGCGCGGTGTACCAGCCGGCCGCCGAGAAGTCGACGGAACTCAGGTCGGCGACGAGAGCCGATCCCGGCTGGTCGGAGGTCGCCTGCACGTCGGAGACGAAGGCCGCGACGCTCGCCGGGCCGTGACCGACCTGGTAGGCCACCGTGCTCTTGCCGACGGAGGCGTGCGGCGCCGACGGGCCGGACGACCCGTCGCCCACGGTGAAGGTCGTGACGACCGCGGCGTGGTCGCTCGCCCACGAGTTGCCGGCGGGCGCGGTGCCCGAGGGGAAGCCCGCGCTGAGCAGGTCGGAGTCGACGAGGGCCAGGCCGTTTCCGCCCTCGAACACGTAGTCCACGCGCGTCGCGGTGGCGGCGGATGCCGGGAACACCGGCCACGTCGCGCCGGGGGCGCTGCCCGAATCCGGGTTCGCCTCGCGATAGGTGTCTCCGAGGCCGGTCGCAGCGACGGTGGCAGCCAGGTCGGGCGACCCGAGGTCGCCGAGCAGCAGCACGGGGGTGGCGGCCGAGGCGAAGACGTCGGACTGGACGGCGTCCGCGATTCCCTGCGCCTGGGCGGCGCGGGCTGCGGCGTCGATGGCCGACTCGTCGAGGTAGGCGTCCCAGACGCGCACGTTCCGGCCGTTCACCGAAACCGTGGCGGCGATCGCCGGGGCAACGGTGGTCGCGCCGACCCGGGGTGCGCTCGTGAACGGGTAGCTCGAGACGATGCCGAGGTCGCCGGAGGTGTAGACGTGCCAGCCGAGCGCGGCGCCGACCTGCTGCGCCATGGCCGAACCGCCGTCCTGGAAGCCGACCACGCCGAGGCCGCGCGAGGCGACGGCCTGCAGGTTCTTGCCGACCGCGTCGGTCACGCTGGAGCCGTCGGCCCAGGCGTTCCACGAGGTGGTCTCCACCTCCGGGGCCTTCGCGACGGGCGCCTCGACGAGGATCTGCGACGTGACCGCGCCGTTGGTCGCCGAGACGGTGATCTCGCCGGCCCAGTCGGGCTCGCTGGCGGGGGCCGTGCCGGTGACGACGCCGGTCGGGCTCACCGAGAGCCAGTCGTCGCCGTCCACCTTGGTGAAGCTGGTCGGCGCGACGCCGTTCCAGAGGCCGAGGAGCGGCTGGCTGATCGAGCCGGAGAGGCCGGATGCCGGCAGGTGCAGCGTGTCCGTCACGAAGCCGGCGGGAAGCGTGGACCACGCGCCGGGGGTGGTGGTGAGCCGCGTCCAGACGGCGTAGAGGGTGACGACGGCGCCGTCATCCGCGCTCAGGTCGGAGACGGTGGCGCCGTCGGCGTAGGCGACCGGGCCGTCGGCCGCGGTCGACCAGCCGGCGAGCACGTAGCCGTCGCGGCTGAACACGCTCGCGGTGAGCGGGGCGGGCTGGCCGTAGGCGAGCGTCTCGTCCTTCATCGTGCCGTCGTCGGAGCCGTTGCCCACGAAGTGCACGGTGAACGAGTTGGCCGCGAACGCGCCCTGGATGGCGACCGGCTCGCCCGGCATCGCGAACGTGCCGTCGGTGGCCACGGTGACGCTGCCGTCCGCCGGGGCGACGACCTGCCAGCCGGTGAAGTGGTAGCCGATGTAGGGCGTTTTCGTGAGGGAGACGTGGTCGCCGGGCGCGGCGGTCAGCACGTTCGAGGTGACTGTGCCGTTGCCCGCGGAGGAGGCCCGCACGATGAACTCGCCGTTGGGCACCCAGAAGGCGTAGAGGGTGACGGTGGCGCCCTGGTCGGCGGCGAGGTCGACCACGGTGGCGGCATCCGCGTAGGTGGGCAGTTCGGTCGGGCTGGTGGACCAGCCGGCGAAGTAGTAGCCGTCACGGGCGAAGCCGTTCGCGGTGAGCGCGGCGGGGGCGTCGTAGGTGAGGGACTGGCCTGCAGTGGCGCCGCCGTCCGCGCCGTTGCCGTCGAAGGCGACCGAGTAGCTGTGCGGCGCGAAGCTCGCCGTCACCGAGACGGCCTGGTCGGGCATGGTGATCGCGCTGTCGGTGCCGACCGGGACTCCGGATGCCGGCTCCGTGACGGTCCAGCCGCCGAAGCTGTAGCCCGTGGCCGCCGTCTGCGAGAGCTGCACCTCGTCCTGCACCCAGGCCGAGCCGGGGTTCGCGGATGCCGCGCCCTGGCCCGATCGCGTGACCGTCACCGCGTGCGGCGAGGTGCCCGCGGCCTGCGTGGCGACCTGCGCCGCCGTGAGCGCGGTGCTCCAGATGCGCGCGGAGCCGAGGCTGACCGGCGCGAACTGCTCGACGCCGCCCGACGAGTTGAGGTCGGCACCGAGGTTGAACGGGCGCACGCTTCCGGTCGTCTGCGGCAGTCCGAGCGCGCCGGTCGCCGCCGCGGTCGCCACGAGCGCGCCGTCGATGTAGAGGCTGAGGGTCGTGCCGTCCCAGGTCTGGATCGCGTCGTACCACTGGCCCTTCGCGATCGGGTTCGGGTCGATCGCGTCGACGTACTTGCCGCCGACGTAGAGTTCGGCCTGCAGCGCGCCGTCGTAGTACATGATGCCGCCGCCACCGCTCTGCTCGGAGTTGCAGACCGACGGCCAGGTGCTCGTGCCGGTGGGGAAGGTGTCGCCGTCCCAGCGGAACTGGCACTCCTCGGTGAGGCCGTTGGCGAGCTTCGGGTACGAGCCGGTGAAGTCGTACTGGTACGCGTCGGTGGTGCCGTTGAAGCTGGCGACATCCTTGCCGAGCGTCGGGTCGGCGGCGATCGTCGGCGTGCCGACGGGCGTGACCGCGAGGTTCTGCGCGTTGTCCTTCGGGGTGCCGTCGGCGAAGTCCACGTCGAGCAGGTCGGGGCTGGGCACGCTCGCGCCGGCGGGCACATTGCCGTGCCACACGGCGTACAGCGTGATGACCGCGCCCGAGTCGGCTGTGAGGTTCACGACCCGCGCGAGGTCGGAGTAGACGGGCGCGCCCGTGGGCGTCGTCGCCCAGCCGGCCAGGTGGAACCCGGATCGGGTGAACCCGTTGGCTGCGAGCAAGGTCGCCGTGTCGTAGGTGAACGACTGGTCGGCGATGCTGCCGGTGCCGCCGTTGCCGTCGAAGTGAACGCTGTATCTGTGGGCGACGAAGTTCGCCTGTACGGCGACCGGCACGTTCGGCATCGTGAAGGTGCCGTCTGAGCCGACCGTAACGCTGCCGTCGGCCGGCGCCGTGACGGTCCAGCCGGTGAAGCTGTAGCCGGCGGCCGGCGTCTCGCTCAGCGTGACCTTCGCGCCGGCGAGGGCGCTCGGCACCGACGCGGTGGCGGTGCCCTGGCCCGAGCGGGTGACCGTGACGGAGTTCGTGGGAACGGTGATGCGGTACTGGGCGGCCACGGCATCCGCGCTCATCGCCGCGCTGAAGACGCGGGCGACGCCCACGCTGACGGGGGCGTACTGCTCGACGGCGCCCGATCCGTTGAGGTCGGCGCCGAGGCTCCAGCCCTTGGATGACGGCGTCGGCAGCGTGAGCGTGCCGGCGGCGGCGCCCGAGTTCACGAGCTGGCCGTTGAGGTAGATGCTGGCGGTCGAGCCGTTCCAGGTGCCGATCGCGTCGTACCAGGTTCCCGGGGTGATGGGCGCGTAGATGTCCTTGTAGCCGCCCACGTTGAGCTCGAAGTCGAGTTTGCCGTTGTAGACGATGAGGCCCATGCCGCCGCTCTGCAGGCCGGAGCACACCGACGGGAAGGTGCTGGTGCCGGTGGGCAGGGCCGCGCCGTTCCACCTGAACTGGCACTCGACGGTGAAGTGGCTCTGCAGCTTGGGGTACTGGCTGGTGAAGTCGTACTGGTACGCGTCGCTCGTGCCGTTGAAGGTGCCCACCTTGGCGCCGAGCGCGGCGTCGGTGGCTACCGTGGGCGATCCGTAGGTCTTGGCGGCGAGTCCCTGGGCGTGGTCGATGGGGGCGTCGGTGGCGAAGTCCACGTTGAGCACGTCGGGCGCTGGCGGCACGACCGTGATGGTGATCGGCGAGCCGATGGAGGTGTAGCCGTCGTTG
Organism: Microbacteriaceae bacterium; assembly: GCA_025463615.1. The sequence continues at coordinate 12,274 of JAODAU010000053.1, forward strand.
TAGAGGAAGTACGCCGTGTAGGTGCCGACCGGCCAGGTGGCCGTGGTGAAGCCGAGCGAGCCGCTCGCCACCGCGGTGCTGCCGGGCGTCTGCGTGCCGCTGGAGACGTAGTTCCAGTAGGTCGAGTCGCCGTGGCCCGGGGTCGCGCCGGAGGTCGCGGAGTAGAGCCCGATCCAGTTGCTGGTGCTCACCTGCGCGGCGGGCGCGCCGAAGTTGAACGTGAGGGTGCTGCCCTGCGGCACGGTCGTGGATGACGTGGTGAGCGCCACGACGTTGATCTTGATCGGGGTGCCGATGGAGGTGTATCCGTCGTTCTGGCACAGGTAGAGCGAGTAGGTGCCGAGCGCCCAGCCCGCCGTGCTGAAGGCCAGGGTGCCGCTCGCAACGGCCTTCGAGCCCGCGGTCTGCGTGCCGCTCGAGGTGTACGACCAGTGCGTCGCCGGCGAGGGGCAGGTGGCCTGGATGGCGCCGCTCGAGTAGAACGCGATCCAGTCCTTCGCGAAGCCGGTGCCGGTCGTGGCGAAGTCGACGCTGATGGTCGACCCGAGAGCCACGGTGGGGGTGGCGGTGCTCACGCCGACCGTCACGGCGGGCGCTGCCGTGGCGGGCGCGGATGCCCCGACCGTGAGCAGCGCGACGACGACGGAGGCCGTCGCGACCATCGCCGCGACCATGCCGATGCGGCTGCGATTCAACGTGCGGAACATTGTCATGCCCTCTCTCAGGCCGTCGCGACTCGGCCGGCGTACCGCTGGGTCCAGCCGTTGCCGGTGTCCGCGGTGATGATCACGTCGTAGTAGCCGTCCTGGGTGGGCCAGTCGACGTCGGTGCTCGTGCCGGCCTTCACGTGCACGACCTGCGTGCCGCCGACGAAGTCGTTGGCCACGAGCTGGTAGCGCACCGGCTCGCGCCCGTCGTTGCCGAGCGTGAGCGTGACCCTGGCGTTCGCCCCCTTGACGAGCTTCGCCTGCACGTGCGGGATGCCGAGATCCCGCTCCGTGGACGGCACGACCTGGCCGGCGAACGACCGCACGAACCCGTCGTTGCCGTAGATGCTGAAGGCGTACTTGCCGTCGGTGGTCGTGGCGTTCCACGTGTACTGCTTCGTGCCGCCGGAGGCGACCGTGAACGGGGTGTTCGAGAAGGCGAGGTACTTGTCCGGGAAGACCTGGAAGCTCAGCGCCTTGCCGTCCGGCCCGTCGACGCTCATCGTGGCGGTGACCGTGCCGGCCGCGCGGTTCTCGACGAGGGTCGCGTTGCCATGGAAGGGCAGCGGGCGGTGCTTGAGCTGGCCCGCGCTGACCGTGACGGGAACCTCGGCGACCGGGTCGGGGAAGGTGACGGGCCCGGTCTGCGGGTGCGCGAAGTCCAGTGCGCTGGTGAGGTCGCCCACGATGGAGCGGCGCCAGGCGCTGATGTTCGGCGAGGTGAACGGCTTGCCCAGGAACGCGCCCCAGGTCTCCAGGAGCTTGATGATCGACGTGTGGTCGAAGACCTCGGAGGCCACCCAGCCGCCCCGCGTCCACGGCGAGACCATGAGGAACGGCACGCGCGGCCCGAGGCCGATCGGCGAGCCGCCGGTAGTCACGAAGTTGGAGGAGTTGATCGCCTCCTTGCCGCTCGTGTACTCGTTGGGCGTGCCCGGCTCGGCGTAGGGCGGGAGCACGTGGTCGAACTTTCCGTCGTTCTCGTCGTAGTTGACGATGAAGAGGGTGCTGTTCCACAGCTCCGGGTTGGCCTGCAGCGCCTGCAGGATGCGGGCGGCGTACCGCTCGCCGTGCTGCGAGTCCGCGCTCGGGTGCTCGCACCAGCCGTAGGGGGCCGTGACCCAGGAGACCGACGGGAGCGGGTGATCCGCGTCGGGGGCGCAGGCCGCGATGAAGTCCTTCAGAACGTACTCGAGGTTCTGGGCCGAGTCGTTATTGGGGGCGACGGATGCCGCAGGCCCGGCCGCGTAGTACTGCGCGTTCCCGCGCCAGATGAGCCCGGTGCCCGCCGCGAGCTTCGGGTCGTTGGCCGCCAGCCCGTTCGGGTCGAAGCCCTTGAAGTATTTGAGCTCGTTGTCGCCGTAGTCGCCGAACCAGTCGCTGCGGTAGGCAGCGCGCCCGCCGGTGCCCGATCCGCTGTTGTCCGAGAACATGCGCCAGTCGATGCCGGCCTGCTGCAGCTGCTCGGCCACCGTGACCCAGTTGCGGTCGTAGTTGGACTCGTCGCTGTTGCCGACCTCGCCGTTGGAGGTGCCGCTCCAGTGGTACTTGCGGTTGCAGTCGGTGGGCCCGAGGATCGAGCAGAAGTACTGGTCGCCGACCGCGAACTGCGAGGCGACCGACCAGTAGAAGGACATGTACGCGGGCGAGTGGTAGTTCATCGCCTCGGCGCCCTTCTCCTGCACCCAGGTGTTCCAGCGGCGGCCGTTCATGGTGGTGAAGGAGTGGTCGGTGCCCCACGCGCTGTCGTCCTGCTGCGCGGTGTGGATGACGCCGGCGGCATCCCGCTGCTGGAAGACGGTGGTGCCGTCCTGGAACTTCAGCGCCTGCTTGTCGGCGAATCCGCGCACGCCCGGCAGCATGCCGAAGTAGTGGTCGAACGAGCGGTTCTCCTGCATCAGCACGACCACGTGCTTGAGGTCGGCCATCGTGCCGGTGAAGCCGGTGGGCAGCGTCTCGGTGGTCGCGGCCGTCTCGGTCGTGGCCTCCGCGCCGTCGGCCAGCGCCGCCTTCGCACCGAACGCGACCGCCGCCGCTGCCGCCGCGGCACCCGCCCCCTGGATGACCCTGCGCCGGGTTACGCCGCTCCCCTTCGTGGTTCCCTCGGAGTCGGAATCGGGGGTGCTGGCGTCGTTCATGGGGCGTCTCCTGGCATTTAGTTGCGGTGCAGCAACCATTCACGCGAGCCACGATGAACGGCAGATGAATGACACGAGATGGGCAACTGACTCCCGACGATCCGGTTGGTGAGGTGCCGGGCGAGCCTGCGAGGATGACCCCATGAGTGGCCAGCTGACCGACATCCGTCACCTCGTGGTGCTCACCGCCGAGGGCGTCGCGGCCGCCGACGTGCCCGAGCTCGTGGCCCGGGCCACGCAGTGTCGCGCGTTCCACCTGACGCCGGAGGGCGAGGATCGGGCCGCGCTCTGGCGCGGGTACTCGGACGCGCTGGTCGCCGCGGGTTTCTCGGTCTCGAACGACCCGGCGAGCGCGGCGGATGTCACGCTCGCCGACCTGGACGCCGCCGGCCTCGCGCGCTTCGTCGACACCCTGGACGCGGCCGGCTCAACGCTCGTCGCGATCGCCTTGGCGGGCAGGGAGGCGCTGCCGGTGGACGAGCTGGGGGCGCCCGGCATCCTGCTGCTCATCTCCCCCTGGACCCCGGGCGGCTGGGTGAGCGAGGAGGTCTTCGACCACACCTCGCTCATGCGGTTCTGCGAGCGCTGGACCGCAGCGCGCGGGCGCGAGGTCGCGGCCGACCTGCCCGCGTGGCGGCGGGAGCTGTGCGGCGACCTGCTGCGCGCGATCGAGCTGCGCGACGCATCCGAGGTCGGGGCACTGCCCACCGTGAGCGGGCGGCTGCTGGCCCGGCCCGTGCCGTACTTCCCGGTCGCCGAGCTGCGGATCGGCGAGGCGGGCGTCACCCTGCGCCTCGGCAACACCGGGCCGATGGCGGCGAGCTCGGCACCGTTCCTCGTGGACGACGACGGCGCGGTGAGCTCGCTCGTCGTGCCGGGTTCCCCCCTCGACGACCAGGTGCACGTGCGCGTGCCGGTCACCGTCACCGACGGCCACTACGACGTGACCGTGCTCGGGCCCGACCACTTCCGCCGCCGCTTCGCCGGCGCGTTCCCCGATGCGGGCGTGCACTGCGACGCCGAGTACTTCGGCCGCGACCCGTGGTTCCCGAGCCTCACCCTCACGGTCCGGCACGACCTGACCCTGCCGGTGTTCTTCTGGCTGGAGCGGCGGCTGGGCGAGCGGGCGGCATCCAAGGCGGCGGGCTACGGATCGGGCACCCTCGAACGCCTGCCCGGCCCGCGCCAGACGGCCCGCTTCAAGGAGGAGCCGGGCGCCAACACGTTCGGCTGGTACGACGTGGCGGTGACGACGAGCGCCGACCCGACGTGGGTGCGCGAGTACTCGGGGCGCATGCCGACCGGGGTCCGGCCGACGCTGGCGTACTGAGGCTCAGCGCGCGGTGGCCCAGCCGGCCAGGATGCCGCGCAGCGCGGCGGCCAGCGCCACGGGCTCGTCGAGCATCATCGCGTGGCCGGCGCCGGGGATCTCGACGACGGCGACCTCGGTGGAGGCATCCAGTGCCGCCCGCGACTCCGGGGAGAGGATGCCGCGCTCCCCCGCCACGAACACGACCGGGCACGGCAGACCGTCGAGGGTGCGCGGCAGGTCGCCGGTCATGGTCGAGAAGGCGGGGTCGAACTTCCAGCCCCAGCCGCCGGCGATCTCGCGCACCGAGTTCGCGGCGATGTACGCCTCGGTGTACGGCAGCGACTCCTGCGCGGGCACCGGGCGGAAGCGCGCGGATGCCTCCTCCGCCGTCGCGTACACCCGCCCCCGCCCGAACACCGGGCTGTCGGCCTCGGCGCGGGACTCGGGGCCGGTCGGCTCGATCGGCGAGTCGACGACCACCAGTCCGTCGAGCACGGGCACGCCGCGCATGGCGAGCACGGTCGAGACGATGCCGCCGAGGCTGTGGCCCACGAGCACGGGGCGGCGGAGCGCGGCGGCGTCCATCACGGCGGCGAGCTGGTCCGCCCAGCCGTCGAGCGAGTAGGCGGACGCGTGCTCGCTGTCGCCGTGGCCCGACAGGTCGACCGCGACGACGCGACGGCCGGCCGCGAGCAGCGGGGCGATCGCATCCCACCAGCGGGCGTGGGCCGCGCCGCCGTGGACCAGGAGCACGTCGGAGCCCGATCCGGACTCGCCCCAGGAGCGGTAGGCGATGCGGGTGCCGTCGACCGTGGTCTCGCCGAGGTCGGGCCTGCGGGCCAGTGCTGCGGTGAACCAGGTCGGTGCGTCGGTCATCTGTTGCGGAACTCCGGGGGGCGCTTCTCGGCGAACGCCGCGATGCCCTCGGTCGCGTCATCCAGGTCGAATATGGCATAGAACTGGGCCCGCTCGGCTTGCAGCCCCTCGGCCAGCGGCACCTCGAAGGCCTGCGCGACGAGTCGCTTCGCGGTGCGCACGACCGGCGCCGAGTACGACGCGATGGTCGTCGCCGCGGCGATCGCGGTGTCCATGAGCTCCGCGGCGGGCACGACGCGGGCGACGAGCCCCGCGCGCGCGGCCTCCTCCGCGCCCATCCTGCGGCCGGTGAGCACGAGGTCCATCGCCTTCGCCTTTCCGATGGCGCGGGTGAGCCGCTGCGTGCCGCCGAGGCCCGGGATGAGCCCCAGCGTGATCTCCGGCTGGCCGAACTGGGCCGTGTCGGCGGCGATCAGGATGTCGCACATCATCGCCAGCTCGCACCCGCCCCCCAGCGCCAGGCCGGCGACCGCGGCGACGGTCGGCGTCTCAAGGGCGGCGAAGGCGTCCCAGCCCGACATCCACTGCTCCTCGAGGTTCTGCGCGGCGGTGCGGCCACGCATCTCCTTGATGTCGGCGCCCGCGGCGAACGCGCGCTCGGAGCCGGTGAGCACGAGCGCGCCGATGTCGGCGTCGGCGTCGAACGCGGTGGCGGCGGCCACGACATCCTCGAGCAGCGGGGTGTTCAGCGCGGTGAGGGCCTGCGGCCGGTCGAGCGTGATGATGCCGACCCGACCGCGGGTCTCGACCTTGATCGTCTCGAACTGCATATTCTCCCCAGGGCTCATTCGAACGCCGAGATCCCGGTGATGGCGCGCCCCACGATCAGCGCGTTCACCTCGTAGGTGCCCTCGTACGAGTAGATGGCCTCCGCGTCGGCGAAGATCTTCGCCATCTCGAAGTCGGTGCTGATGCCGTTGCCGCCGAGGATCGAGCGGCCGAGCGAGACCGTCTCGCGCATGCGCAGGCTGCACGTGGCCTTGGCGAGCGCCGCGTGATCCATGGTCAGTCGGCCGGATTCCTGCAGCCGCGCCATCTGCACCATGAGGGCCAGCGACGCGCTCGCGTTCGAGATCATGCGGGTGAGCTGCTCCTGCACCAGCTGGAAGCCGGCCAGCGGGCGGCCGAACTGCTCGCGGGACAGGGCGTACTCGCGGGCCACGTCGAACGCGGCGAGCTGCTGCCCGACCGCCTGCCACGCCACCCAGATGCGCGAGTTGCAGAGCAGGTCGTTGGTGTCGCGGAAGGTGCGCGCGCCGGGCAGGTGGTTCTCGAGGGGCACGCGCACATCATTCAGCACGATGTCGGCGTTCTGCACGATGCGCACCGCGATCTTGTTCTCGATCGTGGTCGCCGAGAAGCCGGGCCGGTCGGATTCCACGATGAAGCCCTTGATCTGGTCGTCGGCCACGTCGCGCGCCCACACCAGCACGTAGTCGCAGAACGCGGCGTTGCCGATCCAGCGCTTGCGGCCGCTGATCACCCACTCGTCGCCGTCGCGCCGGGCGGTGGTAGCCATCTGCCGCGAGATGTCCGAGCCGTGGTCCGGCTCGGTGAGGGCGAAGCTGCCCACCTTGCGCAGCGCCAGCAGGTCGGGCAGCAGGTCGCGACGGTGCGCCTCCGACCCGAGCGACTGGATGGCGGCGGTGAACAGCTCGTTGTGCACGCCGAAGAACGTGCCGACGGAAGTGTCTGCGCGGGTGAGCTCCATCTGCACGAGGCCGGTCAGCAGGTGCGAGCCGTGGCGCAGGCCGAGGCCCACCAGATTCTGCTCGGCGAGCACCGGCAGCAGCTCGAAGGGGAACGCGGCGCGGTTCCAGTAGTCCGTGGCGATCGGGCGCACGCGCTCCTGGAACAGTCGGCGCAGGAAACGCAGGCGCTCCGCCTCGACGGGCGTGAGCAGGTCGTCGACGAAGAGCAGGTCGTCGTCGGGGTACGGCACGGGGAGCCTCGCCGTGGTCGTGGTGCTCACTGGGGCGCCATCCTGAGCGCGCCGTCCATGCGGATCGTCTCGCCGTTGAGGTAGTCGTGGTCGGCGAGCATCAGCACCAGCTGCGCGTACTCGTCGGGGCGCGCCAGCCGCTGCGGGAACGGCACGCTCGCGCCGAGGCTGTCGACCACCTTCTCGCCGAGGGCGGAGAGCAGCGGGGTCGCGACGATGCCCGGCGCGATCGTGTTCACCCGGATGCCGTGCCGGGCCAGGTCGCGCGCGACCGGCAGGGTGAGCCCCACGATCGCCGCCTTCGAGGCCGCGTAGGCGGCCTGCCCGATCTGCCCCTCGTACGCCGCTACGG
>JAODAU010000066.1 GCA_025463615.1 Microbacteriaceae bacterium
GGCGATGGCCTTCTCGAAGGCATCCTTCTGACTGGCGTCGGCGTAGAACATGGCCGAGCGGTACTGGCTGCCGACGTCGTGGCCCTGCCGGTTGAGCTGGCGCGGGTCGTGGAGGGAGAAGAACACGTCGAGGATCACCTCGGCGGGGATGACGGTCTCGTCGAAGACGACCTCCACCGCCTCCGCGTGGCCGGTCATGCCGCTGCAGACGGAGTCGTAGTCGGGGTTTCGGGTGACGCCGCCGGTGTAGCCGGACACGACATCCGTGACGCCCTCGAGCGTGCGGTAGACCGCGTCGAGACACCAGAAGCAGCCGCCGGCGAGTACGAATTTCTGCATGGGGAAACCTTTTCGATTGTGGGGGGATGGACGGTTCGACCGTCAGTGAAGACAACCGGCGGCCGGCATCCGCCATTCCGCGCTCACAGCCGGCTCTAGGCTTGGAGCGTGCCCTTCATCGCTGATTCAGACCGTTACTCGACCATGCAGTACGCCCGCACCGGACGGAGCGGCCTGAAGCTGCCCCGCATCTCTCTCGGGCTGTGGAACAACTTCGGCGGCGACCGCCCGCTGGAGACGCAGCGCGCCATCGTGCGCCGCGCGTTCGACCTCGGGGTGACGCACTTCGACCTGGCCAACAACTACGGGCCACCGGAGGGCAGCGCGGAGAGCAACTTCGGCCGCATCCTCGCCAGCGACCTCACGCCGTACCGCGACGAGCTCGTCATCTCCACCAAGGCCGGCTACGGCATGTGGGAGGGCCCCTACGGCGACTTCGGGTCGCGCAAGTACATGCTGTCGTCGCTCGACCAGAGCCTGGGACGCCTCGGGCTCGACTACGTGGACATCTTCTACTCGCACCGCCCCGACCCGGAGACCCCGATCGAGGAGACGATGGGCGCCCTGGCGACCGCCGTCACCTCGGGCCGCGCGCTGTATGCCGGCATCTCCAACTACGACGCGGCGCAGACCCGCGCGGCGGCCGCGGCCATCGCCGAGTTCGGCGTGCCGCTGCTCATCCACCAGCCCCGGTACAACATGTTCGACCGCCACATCGAGGGCGACGGCCTGTTCCCGGTGCTCGAGGAGCTCGGGATCGGGTCGATCGTCTTCTCCCCGCTCGCGCAGGGGCTGCTGACCGACCGTTACCTCGACGGCATCCCGAGCGATTCGCGGGCAGCTGAAGGCCGCTGGATCAACGCCGACACCATCGACGAGGAGTACCTCGGTCGCGCCCGCGCCCTCAACGAGCTGGCCGCCGAGCGCGGGCAGAGCCTCGCGCAACTGGCGCTCTCGTGGGTGCTGCGGGTGCCACAGGTGACATCCGCCCTGATCGGTGCGAGCAGCGTGCGGCAGCTGGAGAACAGCCTCGCCGCCCTCGAGGCGGAGCCGCTGACGGATGCCGAGGTCGCCGCCATCGAGCCGCACGCGGTGCACGGCACCGGCTCCCCGGAGTGACCCGCGCCGACGAATGTCGGTGGTAGAACATAGATTCGAATGCATGACGACACTTGCATTCGCTGGCGACCTCACGCTGACCCGTTTCGGCATCCGTCTCACCCAGCTTCACGATGAACTCTGGCGCGTGACCCGGCTCGACGGCGAGGTGCTCGGCTACGTCGAGCAGTTCCCCGTGCGCGAGGGCGTTCGCTACCGGGCCAAGATGCTCATGGCTCGCACCCGCCGGTTCGTGGTGATGGGCGAGTTCTGGAACGCCGAGGACGCGGTCGATACGTTCTTGTAGGCGGCACTGCCCTGTAACGACCGGGGCCACGGATTCGCGGACTCGCGCCCGCCCTGACTGGTTTTTGCTGGTCACAGGGTTACCGTGACCTCCATGCAGATCTGGAACGATTTCGTCGACTGGTTCAACTCCGCCGCGGGACAACGGATCATCACGAGCACCATCCTCCCGTTCGTCGCCATCGTGCTCGCCGGCGTGATCGCCGCGGCGATCGGTCGCGGCTCCGCGAAGCGCGTGATCGCGCTCAGCGACCGTGAGGACAAGGCCTCCGCCGTCACCGCGCTCATCAGCGCCGCACGCAAGGCGGCCGTGTGGAACACGATCTCGGCGCCCGAGCAGTCGCACGTGACCAGCCTGATCGGCGAGGCGGACATCCGCCTGCGCCTGCTGCCTCTCACCGGCACGGCGCTGGCCGCCGACTGGGCGCAGCACGAGATCGCCGAGATGCAGAAGAACGCGGTGTCGTTCAGCTTCCAGGCCGAGCAGGGTCTCCTGAATTTCCGCGACCGCATGATCGAGTGGCAGACCCACCCCGGCCGCGCCAAGCGATTGTTCAAGAACGACCTGGATTCCTGGGCGTACGAGTCCTCGCTCGAGGACCAGGAGCTCGTGCACCAGCAGCAGGCGTGGGCGGCCCAGCAGGCCGACACCGGCAAGCTCGACGCGTACGCCGCGCCCGATCCGGCCACCAAGACGGAGCCCGCGAAGACCGAGGCGATCAGCGGCACCGAGCCCGCCACGGCCCTCCCGTCGAGCAGCTTCTCGCGCCCGGCCGTCGCGCCGGCGTCGGATGCCGACCACGGCGCGACCGGTCCGACGCCCGTGGCCGAGCCGGGCGTCTCGTACGCCAGCGACACGAAGCACTGACCACGCGCCTTCCCGGACCACAGCTCGAGGCGATCGTCGCGCGGCTGCGCGCGGCGGGCTGTGTGTTCGCCGAGGACGAGGCCGGCCTGCTCGTCGAGGTTTCACGGTCCCCGGAGCAGCTCGATGAGCTCGTCGAGCGACGCGTCACGGGCATCCCACTGGAGCAGCTTCTCGGTTGGGCTGAGTTCGCGGGGCGTCGGTTCGTGGTGCGGCCCGGCGTGTTCGTGCCGCGGCAGCGCAGCGTGCTCATGGTCGAGCAGGCGCTGCTCGTCACTCCCCCGGGCGCTCTCGTGTTCGACCTGTGCTGCGGTGTGGGCGCGATCGGCATGACCATCGCCCTCGCCCGGCCGGATGTCACGCTCGTCTGCGCGGACATCGACCCGGCCGCGATCGAGGCGGCGCGCGAGAACGTGGGGGCGCGCGGCTCCGTGTATGCGGGCGACCTGTTCGACGCGCTGCCGGCCGACCTGCGGGGGCGGGTCGACATCCTCGTCTGCAACGCGCCGTACGTGCCGACGGAGGCAATCCGGGACATGCCGCCCGAGGCGCGCGACCACGAGCACCGGGTGGCGCTCGACGGTGGCGGCGACGGGCTGGACGTGCATCGGCGGGTGGCCGCCCAGGCCCTGGAGTGGCTCGCGCCGGGCGGGAGCGTGTTCGTAGAGGCGAGCGATGCCCAGGCGCCGTACTCGGCCGGGCTGTTCGAGCGGGCGGGGCTCACGGCATCCATCGAGCACTCGGACGAGCTGTACGCGACGGTCGTGCGGGCGGTCGCGCCGCTCAGACCCCCAGCTCGCTGAACACCCGATCCCACCACGCCCCGGACGAGGCGAGGCTGGAACCGCGCCGTTCGAGCGCGACGGCGGCGATCTGCGCCCTCCGCGACCACAGGTCGCGAACGAGCTCCGGTCCGCCCTTGTGGTCCAGCTGGTCGAGGGCGACCACGGAGCGCTGACCGCCCGTCGCGAGCGCGCCCCGCAGCTTGATCGCGGTGTACCCATCCACCGAGATCGCCAGGGTCGGCACGCCCGCGGCCGCCGAGAAGACGACGGGGTGATATCGGCTGGAGACGACGAACGCCGCATTGCGCGCCAGCCCGGCGGCCGCCGCCACGGTCGATGGCGCGACGACGGCGGAGGGCTGGGTCATCGCCGCGGCGATCTCCCGGTGGATGACGGAATCGCCCGTCACGACGGCGGGGTCGGTCGACCCGAAATGGGCGAAGAACACGACCTCGAGTCCGGTGGTGCTCACCACCTCGTCGAGCAGCGCGGCAGCAAGGGCGACGAAGCCGTCGCGGGGATACCCGGCGAGGTGGAGGGAGAAGGAGACCAGGCAGTATGCGGCTCGAGGTTCGGCCGCGCCATCGTCAGCGACGAACGTGGCGTCGTCGACGGTGCGCTGCAGCTTCGCGGGGCGCACGCCGAGCGACAGCGCCAGCTCGTGCGAGGGCTGTTCGCGAACCCCGACGACGCGTGCCGTTCGCAGCAACTCGCCGAGCATCACCGAGTCCCCGTCGGTGAGTTCCGGCCCCAGTGTCTGCCCGCTGATGACGATCGGCTTGCCGAGTTTCCGGGCGACGGCAGCGAGGGTGGACCGCTCCCGGATGTGCATGGGCCAGTTGGAGGCGAGGTTGCCGCCGCCGGCGATCGCGAGGCCGTCGGCGCCGCGGATCGCGTCGATCACGTCCAGCGCGGGATCGTCGGGGTCGAGCACCGTGGGATCGTCCACCGCTGCGAGCACCCGCGCCATCCGCTCGCCCATCGCAGCACGGGCGTCGGGCCCGCGAAAGTCGAATCCGATGCGCCGTATGGCGGTCACGCCGTGCCGCGCGCGGGTCTCGGAGGGATCCGCCGAGACACCGACCACCTCGACCGATCGCATCCTGGCCTGGGCGACGAACTCGGCGAACATCGCCTCATCGCCGATATGAACGACATCCCCGGTCGCACCGATGTCTCCGATGGCCACAACTCTCACGGTCACGGTCCTCCGGATCTGTCTCGTTCACCGGGTGTTCCACGATGGCCCATAACATAATTGTCAGTCGGCTGACAGAAACTATCCGATCCGGGATTTCGGGCGGATGCTGGGATCGAACCTGACCACCGCGAAAGGCACCCCATGGGCATCCAGACCTCGCTCGACGACCTCGTCGGCTCGCAGCGCATCGTCGACTCGATGCGGCTCGCCGACGACCTCGCCTTCCACGCCGGGCGCGATGCCGGGGTGCGCACCATCCGCGTGCTGCGCTCTGCGCTCGCGTCGGACAACCAGGTCGCCGCGATCGCGGCCACCCACGCGCTGGCCGAGGTGTTCGACGAGCAGGCCGACGTGACGCTCTCCGAACTGCTGTCGGACGAGCGCGCGTTCCTGCGTGAACACGCCGCGTGGGCGCTGGGCTCGCGGCTCCCCCGGCTGGACGCCATCGGCCGGCTGATCGGCATGGTGGTCGACGGCGGCTTCACGGGAATGCTCGCCCAGCGCACGCTGGAGCAGTGGGCCGTCACGGCATCCGACCACATCGCGATCGGACTCGAGTCCGCGCTCATCGGCGTGCGCGACGCGGATCGGCGCTACCGCCTCGTGGAGACCCTGGGCCTCGTGCGCACGCCGACCGCAACGCGACGGCTCGTGACCATCTCCCGCAACCCGGTCGAACCGCTCGAGGCCCGGGTCGCGGCCGTCTCGGCGCTCGGCCAGCGGCGCGACGCGCGGGGCATCGAGCAACTGCTCGACGGGCTGGCCGCCGACCCGGGCTACCTCGGCGAGGTGGCCCGACTCGCGCTTCTCGACCTCGCGGCACCGACGGTCGAGCGCGACGAGCGCGAAGGGCTCACCGTCGTGCAGCTCTTCCTGCACGCGGACATCGACGCAGACCTCAGCCAGGCCGGCAGCGGCGACAACGGCGGGATAGCGACACTCCTGGTCAGGCTGGGCGACGCCCTGGTCGCCGACAGCGCCACCCGCGTGATCACCATGTCGCGCGGCGACACCGGCAGCGCGCTGCAGAGCGCCCGCACCATCGCCGAATCCGACACCGGCCACCTCTACGGCACGGTTCCGCTGTTGAGCGAGTCCGTGCAGTCCGCGAACGCGTGGCCGCTGCGGGTTGCCGCACGCCGCGGCATCCGACGTATGCTCCGCGCGGCCGGCCGCGTGGACCTGCTGCACCTGAGGATGGCGGATGTCGGCAGCCTCGCCGCCGCGGACGTGGCGCGCGAGCTCGACATCCCCGTGGTCTTCACCGTAGCCCCCGACCCGCACGCGGTGATCAACTCGATGGACCTCTCCGGCCGGCTCACGCCGCAGAACTTCGGGGACGTGGATGAGCGCGAGCACTTCTGGTTCCGCGCCCGGCTCGTGCAGCAGCTCGCCTCGAACGCCGCTCACACCGTGCTGTTCCCCCGGCCGGAGCTCGCGCGCGACATGCGCGAGCTGGTCGGCATCGACATCACGGCCCATCCGGAACGCCACACGATCGTGCCGGAAGGGGTTGACCTGGGCGTGATCGACGCCGCCGTCGCGGAAGCGGCGGACCACGCCGCAGGCCAGCCCGCCTCCGACGCGCTGGACGAGCTCTCGGGCCTGCTCGAACGGCTCCCCGCGGAACGTCGCGGCCTGCCGCTCATCGTCAGCGTCGGCAGATTCCACCGGGTGAAGGGCATGGCGACCATCGTCGAGACCTGGGCGACCAATGGGCTGCGCGACCGCGCCAACCTGTTGCTGGTGGGTGGCGACCTCGCCCACCCGTCCGCGGATGAGGCCGAGCAGCTCGCCCTCATCGACGCGGTCATAGCACCGGGAGCACGCGACGCCGCCGGGCTGATCATCCCCGGCCATCGCCCCAACGACACGGTGGCGCGCTGGGTCGCCGCCGCACGCTTCGGCGTTCCCGGGCTCGCCGCCCCGCGCGGGATCTACGTCTGCGGGAGCCTCAAGGAGGAGTTCGGAATAGCCCTGCTCGAGGCGATGGCATCCGGCCTCGTGGTGGTCGCTCCGGATGGCGGCGGCCCCGCCACCTACGTGGAGCCCGGCGTCACCGGCTTCCTCACCACCACCTGGGACACGGAGCTGATGGGGCGTGCCATGATCGATGCGCTCGCGCTGGCGGGAGCCGAAGCCGACGACTCGCGGGCGTCACGCTCGCGCGAGACGGTGGAGCGGAGCTTCACCATCCAGGCGATGGCCCGCGCCCTGACGTCGCTCTACGCCCGCGTTCATCGCGAGGAGAGCGACCTGCAGGAATCGCTCGTCTCACTGCCATGACGCTGCTGATCATCAGCCCGGATTACGCCTCGCACCTGCTGCCCCTCGCCACGCTCGGCACCGCGTGGCGCGATGCGGGCGAGCGCGTCGTCGTCGCCACGGGTCCGGCCACCGCGGGAATCGTGGAGTCATTCGGATTCGAGCATGTGCCGCTGCAGCTGGGGCGCGGGTCCAACCCCGGCGTCATCCGCGCCGAGGAACAGCCGAAGGGCGAGGACGACGCCCTGCGAGGCTTCTTCGCCGCGACCCGCGAGGGCATGGTCGAGACGCTGCGGTTCCAGGCCGAGGCGCGGCTCAGCGACCTCATGTGGGAGCCGGTGCGCACGGCGCGGGCGGTGCAGGATGTCGTGCGAACGGTCAACCCGGACGCGATAGTGGTCGATCACCTGGCCTTCAGCGCGCGGCTGGCGCTGCTGGCGCTCGGCGTGCCCTTCGCCGATGTCGTGCTCGGGCATCCGTCTGCGCTGCCGGTGGGCGACGAGGTGTACGGCTACCCGCCGGAATGGCCGGCCGCCTTCACTCCGGATGCCGCGGCCCTCGCCGAACTCCGGGCCCTGTGCGAGCGGGTCAGCGCGAATTTCACGGCGGAGTGGAACGCCGCCCTGCGCGAGCTCGCGCCCGAACTGCCCCCGTCGCCGAGCGCGTTCGAGGAGCACGGCGAACTCCTCCTCTTCAACTATCCGGAAGAACTGGCGTCGCCGTCGCGGAGCGCGCTGCTGTCGGAGCACGTGTACCTGGGCTCGGCCGTTCGCGACGAGCCGGTCGACGACGAGGTCGAGGCGTGGATCGCGCGAAGCGACGCGCCCTACGTCTACGTGAGCTTCGGTAGCTTCCTCTCGGTGCGGTCCGATGTGCTGCGCCGCGTGGCCGAAGCGATCGCGGCGCTCGGCCTTCGCGCGGCGATCGCCCTTGGGTCAGCCCGGCGCGAGGACCTGGGTGAGCTCCCGGACACGTTCCTTGTGCGCGACTACCTGCCGCAGGTGCGGCTGCTGCGCTCGGCGCGCGTGGCCGTGACACACGGCGGCAACAACAGCGTCACGGAGGCGATGACGGCGGGCGTGCCTCTCGTGGTGCTTCCGTTCTCCACCGACCAGTTCGCGGGGGCGGCGGCCATCGACCGCGCGGGCTTCGGCGAGTCGCTCGATCCGAACGCCGCGGGCGTCGACGACCTGGGGGCGGCCCTGCAGCGGGTGCTCGACCTGCCTCGCGAACGCCTCGACGCGCTGGCGCGCGACCTGCGTCAGAACCCGGGAGCCGTGCGCGCGTTCGCGGCGCTGAAGACGAGCTGACGCATCGCGTCCGCGTCATCCGCCACCTCTCGGTACCGTTCCATCAGGGCGGCGTTCGCGTCGTACTGCGGGCCGTGGCGCTGTTCCGCGGCGTGGTGCAGCGCGTACACGCGGCCTTCGTGGCGCACGGGCGGCGATCCGAGGATCGCCTGGTGCGCGAGGTACCACGCGGCATCCTCGAAGCCCCACCCGCGGAACCGCTCGTCCTGGCCGCCGTGCGCGCGCCATGTCTCGGGCGTGGCGACGTACACGCCCGAGCAGGCGCCCATGACCAGTTCGTGGTCGCAGTCGGCGAGCGCGCCGCCCGCGGCGAACTGCGCGGTACCCGACGCGCCGAGCCAGTGGTACCGCGTGTAGGGCAGGTGCACTAGCCCCGACGCGCGTGCACCATCGATGGCCGCGCGGAGCGGCTCGAGTTCGGGAACGGTGTCTGCGTCGCCTATGACCACGACGTCGTCATCCGCGAGTTCGACCCCCAGGTTGCGGCACTGGGCGAGGTTGAACACCGCGTCGCTCGAGTCGACGGGGAGCAGCCGGGCGTCGGGCAGGTTGTCGCGATACCAGTCGGTGGTTGCGCCGAACGCCCACTCCCTCGACGGTTGCGGCCTCCACGGGATGACGACTGTGACCATCAGCCGAGCCTAAACGACGGCGAGAACTCGAGGGGGACACACTCGTACCCCGTTTTGTACCCCCTGCGTCCCCCCTACTGGGGACTAGGTCCGATATATCAGGAACCCCTAGTGTCAGTCAGGTGACGACGCATACGTCTACCCGACGCCCGCTCAGCAAACCCGGCAAAGCCATCGCCGCGATGATCACCATCGTGGTTGTGGCCTCCATCGTGTTCTTCGTGATCACGACGATCCAGGCTGCAACCGGCATCCGGTAGCCCACCCGAACTAGACGCCGACGAGCTGCCGCACGGGCTCGAGCGGTGGATGCGCGACCTCGTCGCGCAACCGATGCTTGACCTCACGCTCCACGAGCACGGGCACGTAGTCCCGCACGCGTGCGTCCTGGAAGACGGCCGACACTTCGCGCACGAGCTGCCGCACGTGCGCACTGTCGACCTGTGGGAACAGTGTCGCGAGTCTCTCCGCGGCCTGCTCCAGCGCCTTGCTCTCTTTCGCGGCATCCACCCGTTGAGTCTGCTGCTGTGCGCTCCCCGCGTCAACAGCCAGTGGATTCGCGGATGCGGCCGGCTCCTCGTAGCCCTCGGCCGCGCCCCGCATCGCTACAGCGTGCGGTGTCTGGCCTGCCGGCGCGTGCGACGCGCGATCACGAAGAACAGCAGCCCGGTCAAGAGGAGTCCGCCCCCGACGAGACTGGGAACGGTCGCGTCGGTGCCGGTGGCGGCCAGCTGAGCCGCGGTGCGGGCAGCTGCCGCGGTGGCCGCTGCCTGGGCTGCGGCGGCGCTTCGCAGCGCGGCCGTGCGAACGGCGGCCGCTGTCGCTGCGGCCTGTGCTGCCGTGGGCGTGCTGGTGACGATCGCCGAACGGGCGCCACAGAGCGGCGACCGGATGAAGGTGTTGCTGTCCAGCGTCACCGCTCCGGTCTGGGCGAAGAGCCGTCCCGTGATCGTCGCGTTCGTCGCGGCGGTGATCGACGTGAGCGCCAGCACGGTGCCGGCGAAGGCCGCACCGGTGCCGATCGTCGCCGAGCTGGGGACCACCCAGTAGACGTTGCACGCGTTCGCACCGTTCACCAGCTGCACGACGCTGCCGGAGGCCGCCGTGAGCGTGCTGCCGGTCTTGAGGATGAAGACGGGGTTCGTCTGGTTCTGCCCGTCAAGGATGACGGTGCCCGAGATCGAGAGGGTGTTACCGACGTAGACGCCGGGGGCGAGCGTGAGCCCCGTGAGGTCACCGAGCCCGGTCTGGTCGACGGGCTCGCCGGATGCCACGCTGAACGCGTTGGTCGCATCGGACTGCGCCTGCAGCGCCTGCGCATCCGCGGCGTGTGTCACGCCGTTGATGACGAGTCCCGGCGGGAACCCGGTCACCGCGCTGCCGGGATACAGCCCGACATCGCCATCGGTCACCGTCGTCGGCCCTGTGTTGAACACCTGCGAGCCGGCCAGCACCTCATAGCTCTCGGCGGTGCCGAGACCCGGGTCGGTCGCGACCGCCTGCGCCGACTGGGCTCCCACGACCACCATGGCGAGGGCCGCGATTCCCGCGATTCCGACAGCGCCGAGACGGGTCCAGCGAGCGTTTTTTACATGAGACATCGACAAGCCTGCCCTGATCGGTATCGGCTGTGATGTACTCCAGCGTGGGAGCAGGACCTGATTGTCTACCCCGTATCAGGCACCATCCTCGGTCTTGCCGGGAATAGCAAGCAAACCGACGAACTCACAGAATCGGCGTGGGCGACATCCGGCCTAGACAGACCAGTTCACCTGATCGCCGCCAACTGTCCACACGGATGCCGTTTCCTTGCCCGCGCAGCGGTGCTTACCGTACCTACACGATTTCGAGCACCGTCTGGAGGACCGCATGGCCACCATCGCAGAGTATTTCCGAATCGTCGACGCGGGTGAGGGGCGCTGGGTCATCCTGCAACGTCGCACGGGTGAACTGGCGGGCAGCGCCATCCGCACCGGCTACGGCTTCGCCCTCAAGGACCCGGATGCCGGGGACCTCGGCATCTACCCCGACCTGGACCTCGCCCTGCGTGGGCTGCAGGCGGCGCTGGGCCACCGCATCCTCGAGGCCCGCTGAGCCATAACCCCCATTGCCGACGGGCTCCGGCCCGAGGATGATCGTGCCCCACAGGGGTCGCGGGCCCACCGCGATCCGGAAGGAGCGGGAGATCATGGCAGACGGGATGTCGGCATCCCCGACGGTTGTTCTGGTGCACGGCGCGTTCGCCGACGGGGGCAGTTGGGCCGGGGTGACGGAGCTGCTTCTGGCGGCCGGCGTCAAGGTGCTCACGCCAGCCGTGGGGCTACGAGGCATAGCGGTCGACTCCGCGTACATCGCGAGCGTGTTCGCGCAGGTCGAGGGCCCGGTGATCGCGGTCGGCCATTCGTACGGCGGCGCGATCATCTCGAACGCGGCGACCTCATCCCCGAATGTGGTCGGTCTGGTGTTCGTCTCCGGTTTCGCGCCGGAGGAGAACGAGAAGCTCAGCGATGTCGAGGGCACGTCCCGCGACAGCGCGCTCGGGCCGGCGCTGGTACAGCGGCAGTACCCCCTCGACGACGGCACGACGGCCGTCGAGCTCTACGTCGACACGGAGAAGTTCCCGGCGGTCTTCGCAGCGGACCTGCCCCAGACCCAGGCCGCCGTGCTCGGCGCCTCGCAGCGCCCGGTGGCCGCGGCGGCGTTCGACGAACCCAACGGCGTGCCCGCGTGGAAGACACTGCCCTCCTGGGCCGCTGTGGCGACCGGCGACAAGGCGGCCGGCGCGGACGTGACCCTGATGATGGCGAAGCGCGCGAACGCGCAGATCGTGGAACTCGACGGCTCGCACCTCATCATGGTCTCGCAGCCGCGGGCCGTGACAGACGTGATCCTCGCCGCCGTCGCAGGGGTGTCGTGATGTCGGATGACGCGCTGGCGAGCAAGCTGAAGCGCACCGAGCTGCAGCACAAGCCGTCATCCATCGACGGACGTGAGATCGTGCAGGTGCTCACCGAGATCCCGGTCGGCGTCGAGTCGGGGGGGCATGTGCACCCGGGTGAGGAGGTGGGCTACATCCTCGCCGGCACCGTGGAGATGAAGATCGAGGGCCAGCCCACGCTCACGCTGCACGCCGGCGACCCGTTCCTCATGCCGCCCGGCCAGGCGCACAACGCGCTCGACGTGGGGCCGGGGACGGGGATGATGCTCTCGACCTACATCGTCGAGATTGGAAAGCCGCTCGCGTCGTTCGTGCAGGTGGGGTAGGCAGCTCCCCGGATCGGCCGGCGATAGTGTTCATCCGTGGGGATGGAACACGACAAACGCATGCGTGAAACCTACGTACTGCCGTTCTACCAGCAACTGCCGCGCAACAGCGCCGAACTCATTCCGTCGATCGCCGCAGTGGGGCGCAACGCTCCCCTCGGCGACATCCTCGAACTGCTCGGATCCGGCTGGCGACCGCGACAGGTGGGCGCATGGTTATCGCTGGTGCGCGACGAACCGGAGATCCTGCCGGCCGTGCTCGAGAGTTTGCGCACGTCACTCGGCAGTTTGACGGCTCCCGAACTCGCCGTGGCTGCGGTGCTGCTTGGCGGCGAGCGGGCCGTCTCTGCGCTGCTGGCCTATCAGACGGCCGAGGACGAGCGGAATTACGGAACCGTCGGCGCGGTCAGCGCAGCGCTCGAATATGTCGGCGCTGTCTCGCGGCGAGGTCCCGCGACCGAATCGGATAGGGCGCAATTCGCGGAGTACCTCGAGGTCGCCGAACAGATACGAGCCGCCGACACGCCAGCGGAGCACTGACCCCGCGCTTTGTGGGTTTTTGTTGCGGATGTCGCGAATTGTTCGCCACATCGGCAACGAAATGCCACATGGGCGGGATGGCGGCGGAAACTGGTGCCCCCGGCAGGATTCGAACCTGCGACCAAGAGATTAGAAGGCTCCTGCTCTATCCCCTGAGCTACGGAGGCGGGGAAGCACGTCAACGATACCGCGAGAGGGCGGTCAGACCGCCTTGGCGAGGGCGACCAGCACCTGGTCGAGCGTGGGCACGCCCTCCGCGCGGAAGACCTCCTCGTCGGCGGCATCCAGCACCACCACCGTCGGGGTCGAACGGATGCCGGCCTGCTCGGCCACCTTCTCGTTCTGCACCACGTCCAGCTCGGCGATGGTGAGGGTGGGCACCAGCTTCTGGGCGTGGTCGAGCACCGCGCGCGTCTGCATGCAGGGCTCGCAGAACGAGGAGGCGAAGAACAGCAGCTTCATGTCGAGGCCAACCGTGCGAACGGCCGGATGATTCCTACTGGCGGTCGCCGCGATCCTCGGGGTCGTCGACCGGCTCCGAGTCCTTCACGTCGTACGCGTAGGTGACGTGGTACTCGCCGCCGACCTCGGTGACCGACACCTTCGTGTAGTCGATGAGGGTCTCCTTGCCGTCCACGGCGGTGATGACGGTGATCTCGTCGTCGAACGTGCCGTCGGTGCTGAAGCGGTGGTCGATCTGCCCGGCGTTCGGTCCGTCCTGGTAGATGGCGATGAATTCGTCGCCCTTGGCGATGGTGGGCTCTGCGTCAGTCATGTGTCATTAGTACCACGCTTAGGCTCAGTGCCCGGTGACGATGCCGATGATTCCGAGCACGGCGGAGACCGCGGCGAGCAGGTACGCGGCCCCCACGATCACGCGGTGAACGGTGAGAAATCGCGTGGCGCGGCCCGCGTCATCCCTGGCCCGCGGGTCGCGCGCGACGCGCCGGTAGAAGGTCGGCCAGACGAAGAAATTGAAGGCCGCGTTGACGAGAAGCAGGATGCCGAGGGCGAGAGTCACCCGCCCAGCCTAGGCAATTCGCCCGATCCATAGCCCATCTATATAGTTTTGCTATACAATTGACGGGTGAATGACATCGAGAACCGTCCTTTGGTAGAGAAACTGATCGTCGAGGCCAACCGCCTCACCCGGGTAGCCGCGCAGGCGACCGGCAGCACCACCCCCGCCGCCATCTGGCGCACCCTGTCGATCCTGTCGAGCGACGGGTCGATGCGCATCGGCGAGCTGGCGCTCGCCAGCCGGGTGTCGCAGCCCACCATGACCAAGCTGGTGCAGAACCTCTCGGAGGAGGAGCTGATCTACCGCATCGCCGACGTGGCCGACTCCCGCGCCTGGCTCATCGCCATCACCGCGAAGGGCACGAAGGCGCTCGACGACTGGCGCACCGAGCTGGGGCGGGCGCTCGAGCCGATGTTCGCCGACCTCAGCGCCGACGAGACGCGCACCCTGGAGCGCGCGCTCGAGATCATCTCCGCACGCACGGACACGAAGCGGCAGGTCGCGTGATGGCCGGGCACGGTTCCGGCTCCAACATCCTCAGGCAGCCCCGCGAGGTGTGGGCGGTCGCGTTCGCCTGCGTCGTCGCGTTCATGGGCATCGGCCTCGTCGACCCCATCCTGCCCGCCATCGCCAGCGAGCTGAAGGCCACCGCGGCCCAGACCGAGCTGCTGTTCACCAGCTACCTCGTGATCACCGGCGTGATGATGTTCTTCACCAGCTGGATCTCCAGCCGCATCGGCGCCAAGCGCACCCTCATGATCGGCCTCGCCTTCATCGTGGCGTTCGCCCTCGCCGCCGCGCTCAGCGGAAACGTCGAGGCGGTCATCGGATTCCGCGGCGGCTGGGGCCTCGGCAACGCGCTGTTCATCTCAACCGCGCTGGCCACCATCGTCGGCGCGGCGAGCGGCGGCACCTCGTCGGCGATCGTTCTCTACGAGGCCGCACTCGGTCTCGGCATCGCCATCGGACCGCTGCTCGGCGGCCTGCTCGGCAGCGTGAGCTGGCGCGGACCGTTCTTCGGCACGTCGGCGCTCATGGCCATCGCCTTCGTCGCGATCCTCGTGCTGCTGAAGAAAGAGGATCGGGCCGCGCGCACGCCCACCCGCTTCTCCGCGCCGTTCCGTGCGCTCGGCAACCCGGCGCTGGCGATCCTCGCGGGAGCCGCGCTGTTCTACAACATCGGCTTCTTCACCCTGCTCGCCTGGACGCCGTTCGCCCTGAACCTGCCGCCGGAGGGCGCCGCGATCAAGCTCGGCCTCATCTTCTTCGGCTGGGGCCTCGCCGTCGCCGTGACCAGCGTGTGGGTCGCGCCGCTGCTCACCGGGCGGATGCGTCGCACCACCGTGCTCTCGATCGTGCTCCCGCTGCTCACCCTCGACCTGGCCGCCGCGGGCCTGCTCATCTCGTCCATGGTCGCGCTCATCGTCTGCGTGATCATCGGCGGGCTGCTGCTCGGCGTGCTCAACACGGTGCTGACCGAGTCGGTGATGGAGGCGACGGATCTGCCCAGGTCGGTGGCGTCATCCGCGTACTCGGGCGTGCGGTTCCTGGGCGGTGCCGCCGCTCCCCCGCTGGCCGCGCAGCTGGCCGTCTGGTTCACCCCGGCCATGCCGTACTACGTGGCGGGCGGATCGGTGCTCGTCGCCGCCATCCTGGTGATCGCCGGCGCTCGCCTGCTCGGCACGGTCAACGGCGTCGTCGCGTCGCCGGTGGTCGAGGCCGAGGCGATCGGCGCCGGCGAACTCGCCTGACAGACCCCCGGCTGGTCGACCGCACAGGCCGGCCAGCCGGTGCCACTCCCGCGTGATTCAGGGGGGTCGGAAGCCGCGGGTAGGATCGGAACGTGCCTTCATCTGCTGACCGCCTCGTCTGGATCGACTGCGAGATGACGGGACTCGACGTCGCGATCGACGAGCTAGTCGAGGTCGCCGTCGTGATCACCGACTTCGACCTCAACCTCGTCGACCCGGGCTTCAGCATCGTGATCAAGCCCGACCAGGCCGCCTGGGACAACATGAACGACTTCGTGCGTGACATGCACACGAAGTCAGGCCTCATCGAGGCGATCCCGGACGGCGTGAGCCTCGCCGACGCCGAGTTCGCCGTGCACGAGTACATCCTCAAGTTCGTGCCCGCCGAGCAGCAGGCGCCCCTGGCCGGCAACACGATCGGCACCGACCGCACATTCCTCGCCAAGTACATGCCGCGCGTGGACCGCCACCTGCACTACCGCAACATCGACGTCTCCTCCATCAAGGAGCTCTCCCGCCGCTGGTTCCCGCGCGCGTACTTCAACGCGCCGGCCAAGGATGGTGGGCACCGGGCCCTCGCGGACATCCTCGAGTCGATCCGCGAGCTGCAGTACTACCGCAAGGCCGCGTTCGTGGCCGAACCGGGCCCGACGAGCGAGGCCGCGCAGGCCATCTCGGCCGAGGTGAGCGAGAACTTCCTGCCCCACCTCACCTGATCCGGTCCGATCCGGGAGCCGAGTTCGTGCCGGGGCCCCGGGTGTAATAAGATCGTCGAGTTGCGCCGACAGTGTCGACGCGCATGGTGGTCGTAGCTCAGTTGGTAGAGCGCTGGCTTGTGGAGCCGGATGTCGCGGGTTCGAGCCCCGTCGATCACCCCAAGTCCGGGCCTCGCGAGCGATCGCGGGGCCTTCGGCCTTTGTGGGAGGGAACCATCGTGGCGCTGGCGACTTCCGACCTGACCGAAGAGGTGCAGGTCCTCGACGAACTGGCACTCGGGCTCCCCTGGGTGACCATCGTCTGGAACGACCCGGTGAACCTCATGTCGTACGTGAGCTACGTCTTCCGCAGCTACTTCGGCTTCAGCCCCGCCGAGGCCGACCGACGCATGCTCCAGGTGCACAACGAGGGCCGCGCGATCGTGGCGAACGGCACGCGCGAAGAGATGGAACGACACGTCGAGGCCATGCACGAGTTCGGCCTCTGGGCAACGCTCGACAGGGCCGGCGAATGATCGCGTTCACCCGCAAACGCGGTGGGTACGTCGCCCGCTTCGAACCCATCGAAGCGACCGTGCTGATGAACCTCGCCGACGAGCTCGTCGAACAGCTGGATGCCGCCGACGCGACCGACCCGGCCACGCTGCGCCTGCTCCCCGACGCCTACCGCGGCGACCCGGAGGCGGCCGCGGAGTTCCGGCGATACACGCAGGACGGACTGGTGGAGCGGAAGATCCGCAACGCGCGGGCGATCTCTGCCGCCGTGCAGACGGTGGCCGCCGGCGGGGTGCGTGCGAAGGTCGTGTTGAGCCCGGATGACGCGCAGGCCTGGATCCGGGGGCTCAGCGACATCCGGCTCACGCTGGCCACCCGCCTCGGGATCGAGACGGACGACGACGAGCCCGACTGGGAGCAGCCCGTCGCGCAGCTCTACGGCTGGCTGGGGTACGTGCAGGAGTCGCTCGTGCAGGCGCTGTCGTGAAGTCTTCCGACCTGGACGCCGAGGCGTTCGAGAAGCTGGTGATCGAAGAGCTGGACCTGCTGCCGGACGAGATGGTGGAGGACCTCGAGAACGTCGCCTTCGTGACGCTCGACCGGCCCGCGGATGGCACGCTGCGGCTGCTGGGCGAGTACGACGGCGTGGACATCACCCGCCGCGGTAACTACGGGTTCGGCGAACTGCCGGACCGCATCGTTCTGTACCGGGAGCCGCTGCTCTCGGTGTCGCGCGATCTCGCGGAGCTGCGGGACCAGGTGCACATCACGCTGGTGCACGAGATCGCACACTATTTCGGCATCGACGACGACGAGTTGCACGAGCTCGGCTGGGGGTAACGCGGGGGCGAATCGGATCGGGGTTCTCGTTCCGAGACGCGATCCCGCGGCGCATCCTGCGGATGCGTCGCCCGCCAGGCCCGGCCAGCGTCTCGGAACGAGAACCCCGATCCGCTTCGCTGGTTATAGCTCCAAGTCGGCTAGCTCGCGCGGGTTCTCTTTCGCAATGAACTCGTCCTCCTGGGCGGCCCACTCGTCCCAGTGGGCTGCGAACAGGGCACCATCTCGGGCCAGGGCCAGGCGCTTTCTTGTTTCGGCGTCGCGCTCCAGCCACACCGCGAAGGTTGCCAGGGCGCGGTTTGCTCTTGTGAGGGTGCCTACGCCCTCGACCACCAGCGGGAGCTCGGGGTCCAGGTCGTGCCAGGGGCCCGGCTTGGCGTTCTGCCAGTCCCACTGCTGCCAGCGTGGGTTCGTGGGGTTCAGGATGTGGTCGTGGACGTGGTGGCTTGCGGCGGCGAGGCCCGACCAGCCGGGGTAGATGTCGTCGAGGCGGACCAGTTGGGCGTTCAGGGCGGGGGCGATCCGCTCCGCGAGGGTGGATTTGCCGGAGCCCGAGCGGCCGTCGATCAGGAGGATGGGGTGATCGGCTTGTCGCACGCGGGCGAGCCAGTCGTCAGGCAAGGGTGCCCCAGGTGCCGGCGGCGATCGCCGTGGCAATTGCGATCGCTGAGATCAGGAGCGCTACGAGCACTATGCCGGCGTCCGACGGACGCAGGCGGGATTCGCGGGCCCAGGTTCTCTTGGTCTTGCCGCCGAAGCCCCTGGCCTCCATGGCGGTCGCCAGCTTCGTGCCGCGGCGGATCGAGAGCACCAGCAGGGCGAACGCCTGGCCCAGGAAGCGGCGGATGCGGCCGCGGTCGGCGATGCCGCGCGCGCGTCGCGCCAGCTCCAGTGAGCGCCAGTCCTCGGCGAAGAGGCCCAGCATTCGCACCCCGCCGAGCGCGCCGACCACGAAGCGCGACGGGAGGTGCAGCACCTGCGCCAGGCCGTCCGCCAGCTCAGTCGAGTCCACGGTCAGGAAGAGCACGACCGACGGGAGGGCGATCGCGAGGATGCGGAGCGTCGTCGCCACCGCCAGCTCGATCGATCCGTCCGTGACGTGGATGAGCGCCCACTGCCAGTGCGTCGCGCCCGACGGGCGCCCGTAGAGCACGACGGTGGAGCCGGCCAGCACGGCCGCGATGGCGAGGGGCAGCAGCCGGAGGCCGAGGCGCCGCGCAGCGACGCCGGCGAAGGGAAGGAGGGCCAGTTCCAGGGCGAGGGCCACCGCCGCAGACACCCAGTCCAGGGAGAAGAGCAGCGCTATCGCGATGATGGCTGCCGCGAACAGTTTCGCCACGGGGTTCGTTCGGGACGCCCGCGAGGTGCGTTCGGCGGTCGGGGCGAGCAGGGATGTCATGCGGCCTTCCGGAGTGCGTCCAGGGGCGGCATCCGCAGCACGTCGTCGGCCAGCGCGTCGACCAGCGCGGCGTCGTGGGTGACGGCGACGACCGCGCTCCCCTCCCCCAGCAGCTCGGCGAGAAAGGCGACCAGTTCGGCCCAGGTGCGTGCGTCCTGGCCGAAGGTCGGCTCGTCGAGCACGAGCAGCGGCGGGCGGGTGACGAGCGCGGTGGCGACCGAGAGCCTGCGCTTCTCGCCGCCGGAGAGGGTGAACGGGTTCGCGGCGACGAGGTGGTCCAGGCGCAGCCGGAGCAGCAGCTCATCGATGCGGGCGTCGTCCGGGCGTCCGATCGCCTTGGCGCCCACGCGCAGTTCGTCGAGCACGGTTGCGGCCACGAACTGGTGCTCCGGGTCCTGGAAGACCGTGCCGATGCGGGTC
>JAODAU010000127.1 GCA_025463615.1 Microbacteriaceae bacterium
CGATGAGGGCCGGCAGGTCGGTCATGCGGGCGATCTGGCGGCCGCGGGTGGCGACCTCCGTGAGCGTGGTGAGGCCGACATCCGGCAGCCCGAGGTCGGCGGAGATGACGGCGCCGGAGATGTAGACGCCCTCGAAGCCCTTCTCCTGGATGAGGCGCGCGCTCAGCGGGTTGAACGCGCCGGGGAAGCGGAGCAGCGTGCCGGTCGCGAGGCTGGCGCGGAAGGCCGCGCGCTTGTCGGCGGGGGTGGTTTCGGAGTACAGCATCAGAGGCTTCTTTCGGGGTGAGATTCCTTCGAGGACCTCAGGACGGCGCTCGACAGGCTCGATCCGCTCATTGTCAGAACAGTCCGCTCGGGGTCGGGTCCGCGAGGTCGACGCGGAGGGTCAGGCCGGCGAGCTCCGCCGGCGAGAGGTCGGGGAGGCGCTGGGCGACACCCAGGAACCGCTCGATCTCGGCCGGGGCGAGCACGCCCTCGGCCAGCTGGCGGAACTTGCCCACGTAGTCGGCGCGGCCGAACGGGCGCGCGCCGAGTGGGTGGGCGTCGGCGACGGCGATCTCGTCGACGATGCGCGACCCGTCGGTCAGCTCGATCTCGACTCTCCCGCCGAACGCCTTCTCGGCGATGTCGTTCGAGTGGTAGCGGCGGGTCCACTCCGGGTCCTCGACGGTGGTCACGCGCTGCCAGAGCGCGACCGTGTCGGGCCGGGCCGCGCGCTCGGGAGAGTAGGAGCGCTCGTGGTCCCACTCGCCGTCCTGCAGCGCGACGGTGAAGATGTACGGGATCGAGTGGTCGAGCGTCTCGCGACTGGCCGTCGGGTCGTACTTCTGTGGGTCGTTCGCGCCGGAGCCGATCACGTAGTGCGTGTGGTGGCTGGTGTGGAGCACCGCGCTGGCGATCGTCGACTCCGACAACTCGGGGTGTTCGCGCTTCAGGCGCCGCGCGAGGTCGATCCAGGCCTGCGCCTGGTACTCGGCCGAATGCTCCTTCGTGTACGTGTCCAGGATGCCGCGGCGCGCCTCACCGCGCTCCGGCAGCGGCACCTCGTACCGCGCGTCCACCCCGCCGAGCAGCCAGGCGATGACGCCGTCCTCGCCCTCGTAGATCGGCGTGGGGCTGGTCTGGCCGCGCATGGCCCGATCCACCGCCTCGACCGCCATCTTGCCGGCGAACGCCGGGGCGTAGGCCTTCCAGGTGGAGATCTCGCCCTTGCGCGACTGGCGGGTGGCCGTGGTGGTGTGCAGCGCCTGGCCGATCGACTGGAAGATCGTGGCCGTGTCGAGGCCGAGCAGCGTGCCGATGCCGGCCGCGGCCGACGGGCCGAGGTGGGCGACGTGGTCGATCTTGAACTCGTGCAGGCTGATGGCCTTCACCAGGTCGACCTGGATCTCGTAGCCGGTGACGATGCCGCGCACGAGCGCCGCGCCATCCGCGCCGGTGTGCTGCGCGACGGCCAGGATCGGCGGGATGTTGTCGCCCGGGTGCGAGTACTCGGCCGCGAGGAACGTGTCGTGGTAGTCGAGCTCGCGCACGGCCACGCCGTTCGCCCACGCCGCCCACTCGGGGCTGGTGAGGTGATCGCTGCCGAAGACGGTGCTGCCGACGCCGCCACGCGAGACCGGGTGCGACTCGGCCTGGCCGCGCGCCGAGATCACCGGCGCGCGGTGCAGGGACGCCGTGGCGACGGCCGCGTTGTCGATCACGCGATTGATCACCATCTCGGTGACCTCGTCGGTGACGGCGACGTCGTCGGACGCCACCTCCGCGATCTTCCAGGCGAGCTGGTCCTCGCGGGCGAGGTTCTCGTCGCTGCGGTGCACGCGCACTGTGTGGGTTTTCACGCTGTCCTTTCGAGGGGTTCCGTGCTGAAACGGCCGGCATGGGCCGAATCGAGGATGGTGGCGAGGCTGTGCTGCAGGTGCACGCCGGTCGCGCTGCGGGCGAGATCCACGTCGCCGGCGATGATCGCGTCGATGATCAGCGCGTGCTCGGATGCCGCGGCGACCAGGCGCTCCGGGTCGTCCTGCGCCACCCGGCGCAGTCGCGCGACGTGGGTGCGGATGCTGCGCAGAGCCTGCACCAGGTACGCGTTGCCGACGGCGTCGTCGATGGCCTCGTCGAAGCGGCGAACCAGGTCGTAGTAGGCGTGGCGGTCCGGCTGGTCGAGCAGGCCGGGGGCGTCGGCGAGCTCGGCGCGGAGGGCGGCGAAGACCCGCGGATCGCGGCGCCGGGCTGCGAGGGCGGCGGCCTGCGACTCCAGCGCGACGCGCACCTCGAAAAGCTGCACGGCGCTGTCCGCGGACGCAGCCGTGACCACGAGCCCACGGCCGGCCTGGGCCGCGACGAGGCCGTCGGCGGTGAGTCGTGCGAGGGCCTCGCGGAGGGGGGTGCGGGAGACATCCAGCCTGGCCGCCTGCTCGACCTCGGCGAGCACGGTGCCGGGGGCGAGCCGCCACTCGAGGATCTCGTCGCGGAGCGTGCTGTAGGCGCGATCGCTGGCCCGCATGTCACTCCCGTCGTGTCTGTGTATACACAGTGGCAGTTTGTCGCGGCATTTGCAAGCCGTTTCTACTCCGGTGTATACAGTGGGCACGGGGGTCGGGGTCTTCGTCCCGAGAGA
>JAODAU010000160.1 GCA_025463615.1 Microbacteriaceae bacterium
GGCGATGAGTTCGGCGGTGACGGCTGAGCCGATCCACCCCGAGGCGCCGGTGACGAATACGCGCATGAGAACCCTCCAAGGGACTTGATGTCAGTTGCTGTCATCAACGGTAGCACTGATGTCAGTCGCTGTCATCCTGTAGCATCGGACCATGGTCAGATGGGAGCCGGACGCGCGCGGGCGCCTCGCGCAGGCGGCGATCGAGCTCTACGTCGAGCGCGGGTTCGAGCAGACCACCGTCGCCGAGATCGCCGAGCGCGCGGGCCTCACCGAGCGCACCTTCTTCCGCCACTACGCCGACAAGCGCGAGGTGCTCTTCACCGGCCAGGAGGAGTTCGAGCGCATGTTCGTCACCGGCGTCGAGTCGGCCCCGGATGCCGCGACGCCCCTCGAGGCGGTCTCCGCGGCCCTGCACTCCGTGGCCGAGCAGTTCCAGCCGCGTCGGCCGTGGTCGCTCGTGCGGCAGGGCGTCATCAACGCGAACCCCGGCCTGCAGGAGCGCGAGTCGCTCAAGATGACCGGCCTCGCGGAGGCGCTCGCCGCGACCCTGCGCGACCGCGGCGTCGGCGAGCCGACCGCGAGCCTCACCGCGCAGGCCGGCGTCGCCGTGTTCCACGTGTCGTTCCAGGCCTGGATCGCCCCCGACAACACCCGCGAGTTCACCGACGTGATTGACGAGGCGCTCGCCGCGCTGCGGGCGGTCGCGGCGACGTGAACAGTCGCGTCACGGAGTTCTGGCGCGCCACGATGCATTCCGCCGAGTCCGTGCCGCTCGGCGTGCGGCTGCGCGTGTCGATCACCCCCGACCTGCGCGAGGACCGCCGGCTCATGATCCTGGATGTCGTGGGCGGCGCCGTCGAGGTCGTCATGACGCCGGCCGTCGCCGACCGCCTCACCCTCGACCCGGATGACGTGGCCGGCAGCGTGGCAGCGGCCGGCATCGCGCTCCACGGCGCCGACTTCGTGTACTACTTTCCGGAGGACGCGAGGCCAGCCGTCGACCCATCGGTCCGCGTGCTCACCGAGGCCGACGCGGACGCGTTCGCCGCCTTCGTCGCCGCCAACACCGAGCAGGACCTCGACGACGCCTGGGTCGAGCTCGACCACTGGCTCGTCGCCGGCGCCTTCGAGGGCGACCGGTTGGCGAGCGCCGCGAGCATGTACCCGTGGGAGGGCTCGACCCTCGCCGACCTCGGTGTGCTCACCGCGCCGGAGTTCCGCGGCCGGGGCTACGGGCGCCGGGTCGTGCGCGGCATCTCGGCGCTGGCCCTCGAGCGCGGCCATGAGCCGCAGTACCGCTGCCAGGTCGACAACGCGGCATCCATCGCCCTGGCGGATGCCGCGGGCTTCACCCGCTTCGCCGCCTGGGACCTCATCGCCCAGTAACTCCCCGAGTGGTCACTTTTGGCTCTTATTCCGCGATTCTGGAGCCAAAAGTGACCACTCGCGGGCTGGGGTGCCGGGTAAGCGCGTCAGTGCGCCGGCCCGACCAGCACCGCGAACAGGGCGATGATGCCGCCGCAGATGTAGAGCAGCGTGCCGAGCTGCATGGTGCGCGTCTTGTTGCGGTCGGCGACCGGCACCGAGACCTCGAGGATCGGGCAGCCCGACCACCCGATCAGGCCGAGGCTGAGCGCCACGAGCGCGGCGCCGATCCACCAGACGATCCCGAGGCCCACGCCGAGCACGGCCGGGCGCCAGCCGGAAGAGAGCAGCAGCCCCAGCACGATGGCGACGGATGCCGCCGCAACCCCGAACCAGAGGGTGCCGGTCCACATGATGCGCTGGACGTTCTTCTCCGCGCCCATCAGTTTTTCGGGGTCAGTGTCCCTCGGATCTTCGCTCACGAATTCAGTTTCACCCCGGAAGCATTCGAGGGCAAATCAGGCGCCCTCCACCTCGGCCTTCAGCGCGGCCAGCATGGTGGACCAGTTCTCGGCGTCGTGCCTGGCCTCGTCTGGTGTCGAGGCGTTGTCCTGGGTCAGGGAGACGGTGGTCACGCCGTCGTCCTCGTCGAGGTCGTAGGTGAGCGTGTGGTAGTTCTGCGGCTCATCCGGCTGGCCCGAGAGCGGGCTGAAGTGGGTGTTGCTCAGCCGGGTCGGCGGGTCGAACTCGAGGATGACCCCCTTGTCGTCGTAGCTCTTGCCCTTCCACTCGCCGTGCCAGGTGATCGGGCTGCCGACCTCCCACGTGGTCGAGACCTCCGTGCCGAAGTAGTAGCGCCGGATGATCTCCGGGTCGGTCAGCGCGCGCCACACCTCGCTCGCGGGCGCCCCGATGGTCACGCTCGCGGTTGCCACGTATCCCTCGCTCATGCCGCACAGTCTGCTCCGCCTCACGGCGAGCTCAAGTGCGCGCGCGCCTAAACTCGTGCCATGGATGCCGAGGTGACGCTGCCGCGCGCGCGGCGCACCCGCCTCGCGGCCCGCGTGGTGCTCATCGCCTGGCTGGTGACGCTGGCCGCGTTCCTCGTGATGGTGGCGCTGCAGGCCGATGGCTCGCTGCTGGCCGGGCTGGGTGGGCTGGCCAGCATCCTGTTCGCCGGATGCTTCGCCCTCAACGCCCTCGCCTCGCGCCGCGAACTGCGCGAGTTCGCCGAGGTCTCGGACCGCTACGACCTGCGCGCGGCCCGGTCGAGGCGCGCCTCGCGGCCGCCGAGCCGGTAGAACCAGAACGGGATCGCCGAGAGGATGCAGCTGGCCGCAGGCACCAGCGTGATCGAGACGAAGACGATCTGCTGCATCTGCGGGGTGACGGTGACGCCGTCCTGGTAGCCGGCCAGCACCACGAAGAGGCCGAAGACGAGCACCGAGAGCGCCGCCATGATCTTCGACACGAAGGTGAGCGTGGCGAACGAGATGCCGTCGTTGCGGATGCCGGTGCGGAGCTCCGCGTCATCCACCGCGTCGGCGATCATGGTCGTCTGCACCACGAGGAAGATGCCGAGGGTGAGCCCGGTGAGGAAGATGAAGATCATGATCACGACGAGGCTCTGGAACCCGGCGAAGTAGAGGCCGACATAGAACGCGGCGCCGACGAGCGAGCTCCAGATGAGCAGCGTGCGCGGCGCCATCCGCCTGAGCAGCAGCGGCGTGAGGAACGCCGAGATCACGAGGCCCAGGATGATGGCAGCACCGATCAGCGTGAAGTCGAGCGGGTTGCCGTACGCGATCACCGCGAACACCGCGCCGCCCGCCTGCACGATGTTGCGGCCGAAGCCGAGCACCGAGCCGAGCAGCACGAGCAGCAGCGGCCTGTTCTGAAAGAGGTTGCCGAACAGCTGGCGGAAGGTCAGGCGCGTGCGGGCGGTCGTCTCGCGCTCGCGCCCGAAGAAGAAGGCGAGCGTGTAGAGGCCCATGCCCACGATGGCGACGAGGAACACCGCCCGCGACCAGCCGGCGGCATTGGTTGTGGGGGCGAAGCTCAGCGCCTGGGCCAGGAACGGCATCCCCAGCGTGGCCAGGCCGAGCGAGATCGCGCCGAACGCGCGCACGTTCGAGACCACCCGGTTGCGCATCACCGGGTCGGGGAACGCCGAGCCGATCAGCGCCCAGATCGGCACGTCGCACACCGTGTTGGCGAAGCCCCAGAGCACGTACACGACCCCGAAATAGACGAGCTGGGTCGTCTC
>JAODAU010000185.1 GCA_025463615.1 Microbacteriaceae bacterium
CGTCGGTGCTCGCCATCGCGCTCACGCTCGCGTTCCTCGCGGCGTCGCGGCGGTCCGGCCGTGGCCGCGCCTCGAACCTGCGCTGGTGGGGGCTGTATGCCGGGCTCGTGGTGCTCAGCTCGCTCACGTTCCTCTACCTGGCCCTGCTGGTGGTGGCGCACGGGGTGACCGCGCTGCTGCGGTGGCGGGCGAGCGGGCGGCGGCTGGGGCGTCCGCTGCTCTGGTGGGCGGCATCCGCGGCGGCCGCCGGGGTGGTGCTCACGCCGTTCGTGCTGCTGGCGATGCGGCAGTCGGCGCAGGTGCACTGGATCGGGCCGCTCGACGCGACGACCTGGCACGGCGTGTTCGTGGCGCAGTGGTTCTACCTCAACGACACGTTCGCCATCGTCGCGTGGGTGGCGATCGCGGCCGGGGTCGTGCTCATGCTCGTGCGGCGGGGGTCGCGCCAGCTGCTGATGCTCGCCGCCCCGTGGATCGTGCTGCCGACCGTGCTGCTGATCGCGGCATCCTTCGTCGGGGAGCCGCTGTATTCGGCGCGGTACGTCACGTTCGGGGCGCCGGCCGTCGCCATCCTGATGGCCGTCGCGGTCGACGCGCTCGGGCGCCGGCGGCTGATCGCCGTGGCGCTGGCGCTGGGGATCGCGCTCACCGCGCCGTCGTATATCCAGCAGCGCGGACCGCACGCCAAGCAGGGCGCGGCCTGGAGCGAGGTGGCCGACTTCTTCGCCGCCCAGCGCGCGGGCGAGCCCGCGGGCCAGGCCGACGGCATCATCTGGGGGCCGGTGCGGCAGCACAAAGTGGCGACGAGCCGCGTGATCGAGTACGCCTACCCGGCGCCGTTCGTCGGCACGGTCGACATCAACCTCAAGAAGCCGGCCGGCGAGACGGCCAAGCTGTGGGAGAGCCGCTTCCTGCTCAAGGATGTGATGGACCGCTTCGACGGCCTCGACACGGTGTGGCTGATCACCAGCGACAAACAGGACTGGCGGGCATCCGTCACGGCCAAGCTCGCGCCGCTCGGCTACCACCCCGACGGCGAGTGGTCGTTCAACCGCACGAACGTGCTCCGGTTTACCCGGTAGCGGGCTACCGCGGCTGCTTCTTCCGCCTGCGCTCGATGACGATGTCGCCGAGAATCAGGAGCACGGCCAGGACAGCGCCGATCAGGCTCAGCACCCACCAGGGCGCGGAGGTGAGAGCTCCGATGACGCCCAAGACCACGATGAGAACCGGGGTCAGCCAGACAAGTCTCGGGTGATGTTGTCGGCCCGGGCCACTCGCCGATGTTTTCGTCACCATTCAATGCTATCCGGCCGTTGTTGCGGGTGTTGCTCTGGATGACCCGCGACAACTGACCAATACCCGACCGGCGAGCGCGCTAGCTAGTCGCCGATGATGCGGGCTCCGTGCACCGGGCCCGTTGCGCGCACCACGGTGAGGCGGGCGGCGCTGAGCGCGATCTGCAGCTCGAGGGCGCTGTCGAGGTCGGCCGCGAGGAACGCGATCGTGGGGCCGGACCCCGAGACCATGCCGGCGAGCGCGCCGTTCTCCTCGCCCAGCTCGATCACCTTGGCCAGCTTCGGCTCAAGGTGCAGCGCGGGCGCCTGCAGGTCGTTGTGCAGCACCTCGGCGAGCATGTGCGGGTCGCCCGCGCGCAGCGCCTGCAGCACCTCCGCGTCGACCTGCGGCTGCATCACCGCGGGGAAGATGTCCTGCGAGTGCCGGTCGCGGTGCTTGTCGAGCTCGCTGTAGACCTCGGGCGTGCTCATGCCGAAGTCGGCGAATGCGAGCACCCACTGGAACGTGCCCTTCGCGAGCGCCGGGCTCAGCTGGTCGCCGCGCCCCGTGCCGATGGCGGTGCCGCCGGTGAAGGCGAACGGAACGTCCGAGCCGAGCTGGGTGGCCAGCTCGAGCAGCTCCTCGCGGGTGAGGTCGGTGCCCCAGAGGGCGTCGCAGGCGAGGAGGGTGGCCGCGGCATCCGCCGACCCGCCACCCATGCCGCCCGCGATCGGCACGTTCTTCTCGATCTCGAGGTGAACGCCCTTGCGGTAGCCGGCCTTGCGCGCCAGAAGGGTGGCCGCCTTGATGGCCAGGTTGGTGCCGTCGACCGCCAGGCCGGAGGAGTCGATGCTGCCGGTGAACGTCACCGAGAAGTCGTCCGCGGCGCGGGCCCGCACGTCCTCGCTGAGCGAGACCGCCTGGTACGCGGTGGCCACGTCGTGGTACCCGTCCTCCAGCAGCGCGCCCACCTTGAGGAACACGTTGATCTTGCCCGGTGCCCTCGCGTGCACCACCTTCGGAGCGGCCGCGGAGGTCATGACACCAACCTACCCCGCGACGCCAGCGGCCAGTTTCGCGTGGGCCACGCGCAGGAAGTCGGCGACGGTCAGCTCCTCGCCGCGGGCCGTCGGCGGCACTCCCCCGGCCTCCAGCAGGGCGGATGCCGTGGCACTGTCCCCGAGCGCGACCGAGAGCGCCTGCCGCAGCATCTTGCGGCGCTGCTGGAACGCGGCATCCACCAGCTCGAAGGTGGCCACCCGCTCGGCCTCGGTGCCGGGCAGCGTGCCGCGGGCGTAGCGAACCAGGATCGAGTCGACGTTGGGCACCGGCCAGAACACCTGGCGGCTCACCTGGCCGGCGGTGGTCCAGGTGCCG
>JAODAU010000194.1 GCA_025463615.1 Microbacteriaceae bacterium
GGATCATCAGTGACAGCTGGGCGAACCGGTCGGCGCAGTCGAGCTCAACCGGGCGGCCCGGCATGAACACGCCGGCGGTCTGCTGCGTGCCGAACACGGGGCTGCCGAGGCCCGCGCGCATGACGGCTCGCCCGCCGGTCGGGATGTCGATGTGATAGTTGCTCGCCTCCGCCGTCTCGATGCGCACGGCATCCTTGAACCGCATGTAGCCGAACGTCAGCTGGCCCACCGTCAGGGCGTTGAGCTCCATGTCGACGACACTCGACGCGCGCGCCGACGGGAAGTCGACGGGCAGGAAGACCTGCGTCAACGCATCCTGAGCCTCGTCGACGGTGCGACACGAGGCCACCCGACGGCTCGCGAACATTTCCCCCGTGTTCGACCGCATGGGCCGATTCTATGCACGCGCTGGATCCAAAGATGCGCGCTCACGCGAATCGGACAGGCCACCGCGTCGGCCGGATAGTGACCTTCGACGTGGCCCCATACCGTGGGAACACGTCGCGGCGCGACTGCCCGAAGAGCGGTAACCACCTCCTCCGGAAGCCCGCCGTGCGTGATGTTCCTGCTGACCCAGTGGAGGCCGCGTGCTGACTCTTCGCCCGCCAAGCCTCCTCAGCGGGAGCGTTCGCTTCGCATTTCGGGTATGCGGAGCGCGGAGGGATCCCGTCCCCACGGCGGGGTCCCTCCGGCCCGACCTCACCAGGGAGTGACCAGTGGTCGAATCACGATTCCCGGGGAGCGAGGCATGGATGGTCGCCGTGATGCGCGCGCTCCTGCGCCCGGATGCGCCCCGGTCACTGGAGGCGATGGGACTCGACCCCGAGGTGCTGCTCGCGGTCGTGCGCGTGGAGGCCTCCCGCTGCGAGGCGAACGGCCTCTCGATGCTCACCCACGAGCGACTCGCGGAGCTCGCCGGGGTGTCCCGATCCGCTGTGTGTCGTGCACGCCTGGTCTTGGTCGACTGGTCGTTGGAGAGCCTTGTCGCGGTCTCGGGAGCCCCTGGCGGGGTGCACCGAGTTCTTCAGGCGTGAGCCGCCCTCCCTCACTCCGCCTGGCCCAGGTGCACCATCGCATCGTAGAGCTGCTCGTCCGTCATGGGCGGTTCCGGGATCGGGTGTGCGCGCTCGGCGCGGTAGGCGTCGAGCATGAGGTAGAGCTGGCGGCGCCACTCGCCGGGAGCGGTGGTGCTGGTGGCGTCCATCAGGCGGCCGTTGGACCAGATGAGGTTGACGATGTCGGCCAGTGCGATGTCGCGGCGCGCCCGCCCGGCATCCTGCGCCCGACCGAGCACGGCCGCGATCTGCTCGCACAGCTGGTCGTGGATGCGCTCGGTCTCAGCGCTGGCGGGGAAGCGGCGAGACAGGAAGTCGTTGAAGCCCCGGTCGCCCGCCTGCATCCGGAACAGGTTCTCGAGGTAGGCGACGAACGAGTCCCACGGGTCGTCGATCGCCAGCGCACTAGTGGCCCCGACGAGGAACTCCTGAAGGCGGGGCTCGAACGCCGCGAGGAGCAGATCCACCCGGGTGGGAAAGTGGCGGTACAGCGTTCCGATCGCCACACCCGCATCTCGTGCGACCGCTTCGAGCGAGGCGTTCACGCCACGGGCAGCGAACTCCCGCTGCGCTGCGGCGATGAGCCGCTCTCGGCGGGCGATCGCATCGGGGCGCCTCGGCATTCGAAGCTGCTGAACAGGACCTGCCATGCGGCCAGCATACGTCGAACCTGAGGGTGGCCTCCACTTCGGCGGGTATGGCCCGATCGGGAATAACCGGAGGCACCCCTCATGTTGCGTAACGATACCGGAGGGGTGCCTCACCTTGACGCTCGTCCGGCTCACCGATCCGCACGCGACAAGGGACACAGCATGACAACCATCAGCATCATCGGCGCCGGCAACATGGCCACCGCCATCGGGGCCAGGGCGGCGGCGCACGGCCACTCCGTCGAGATCACGAGCCGGGATGCCGCCAAGGCTCGGGCGGCCGCCGACCAGATCGGCCCCTCAGCCACGGTCGGCGAGTATGGCGCGAAGCCGGCGGGCCACATCGTCTTTCTGGCCGTGTTGTACGCGGGCGTGGTCGAGGTCGTCGAACACTACGGGGACGCGCTGGCGGGGAAGATCCTCATCGAGACCACCAACCCGTTCAATGCCGATGCGAGCGGAGTCGTGACGACACCGGGCAATTCGATCACACAGCAGATCGCGGCGGCCGCCCCCGCGGGAACCCGGGTCGTGAAGGCGTTCAACACCGTCTTTCGCCCCGTGCTCGCAGCCGACCGGCCGTTGGACGTCTTCTACGCCGGAGGAGATGCCGAGGCGAGGGCGAGCGTCGCGACGCTCCTCACGAGCCTGGGGATGCGTCCCCTCGACGCGGGCGGACTCGAGACGACTCACGCCCTCGAGTGGGCCGGAATCCTGATCATGGGCCTGGCCCGCAACGGCGGCGGCTTCGGTATCGCGCTGGGGGAGAAGTAGCCGGGGCTTTCCCCATCGCCCTGCAGGCGGGGACCCGGCGTACGCTGGGCCCCCTCAACGTCAGGCCGCTTCGAAGGGGAAGCCGTGACTGCAACGGAAGGTGCCCGCCGGGTCTCGCCCTGGCGCGTCGGCGTGGTGTCGGGCATGGCGTCGTACATCGACGCGGCAGCGATCACGGGGTTCTCGGGGGCGATCGTCATCTTCCAGACGACGCTGCGATTCGACGCCGTGGAGATCGGCGTCGCGGCCGGCACGCTCACGGGCGGCATCGCGCTCGGCGCGGTGACGGGTGGACGCCTGGGCGACAGGTTCGGGCGCAAGCCGGTGTTCACCGTGACGATGGCCACGATCCTCGCCGGGGCGATTGCGCTGATGTTCGCGCCGTCGTTCGCCTTCGTGCTCGTGGGCGCGGCACTGGTCGGGCTTGGCGCCGGCGCCGACCTGCCTGTGTCGCTGGCGACGATCGCCGAGGCGGCGGATGACCGCAACCGCGGCAGGATCCTCGGCCTCTCGCAGATCCTGTGGGTCGCCGGCATCATCGTCAACGGGGTCATCACCGCCCTCGTCGCGAACCTGGGCCGGCTCGGCACCGCGATCATCTTCGGGCACCTCGCCGTGGTGGCGCTCGGCACGCTGATCGCGCGCATCTCGATCCCCGAGTCGACATCCTGGACCTCTGCCCGACGCGAACGGGTGGAGGGCATGCCCACCGTCCGCGCCCACCGGGCGGGGGTGCGCGAGCTCGTGCGCTCGCCGTATGCGGTGCCGTTCGTGGCACTGATCGTGTTCTACTCGCTGACCAACCTCGCCTCGAACTCGGTCGGGCAGTTCGGCTCGTACGTGGCAGTGAACTACGGCGGGATCCCCCTTGGCCTGGCCACGGTCGCGGGCCTGCCCATCGTGCCGGTCGCGATCGTCTGCTCGCTGGTCTTCATGCGGATCGCGGATCGGCCCGTGCGGTTCGCCTACTTCCGGGTCGGCGCGGCGCTCGAGATCATCTCGCCGCTCTTCTACGTCGTCTTCGGCGTGCAGCTGTGGACGCTCATCGCCAGCGGGCTCGTGACCGCCGTCGGCGCGGCGTTCGCCTTCGAGGCGATCATGAAGATCTGGACACAGAGCTCGTTCCCCACCCTGCTGCGCACGACGGCGCAGGGCACGATCATCGGGGTCGCACGTCTCGTCGCGGCTCTCTTCGCCGTGGTGACGCCGATCCTGCTGCAGGCCGTCGGCGTGCGCGTGGTCTGGGGCGTGCTGTCGCTGCTCTGCGCGGTGGGCGTGACCTGGGCGTGGGGGGTGTTCCGCACGCGCGACCGCCACAGCGAGTTCGACACCGAGGCGGCGCTGGTGGCGGATGCGGTGGCCGAGACCCGGGGGACGCCCAACGGCCCGCGGTGAACCATTCCACCGGTAACATCCCATCATGGTCAATGCCACGATCCGGGACGTCGCCCGCCTGGCCGACGTCTCCCTGGGCACGATCTCGAACTACCTCAACGACAGCAAACCGGTGTCGGACGAGACACGCCTCAAGATCGAGGCGGCGATCGAGAAGCTCGACTTCGTTCCGAACTCCGCCGTGCGCCAGCTGCACGGCCACCTGAGCCACGTGATCGCCTTCATCGTGCCGGACGGCGGCAACCCGTTCTTCCAGGAGATCGCCAAGGGCATCGAGGATGTCGCCATCAGCGAGCGCCACGTGGTCGTCGCCTGCAACACCGAGGGCGAGGCGGCGCGCGAGGGGCACTACGCGCGAGCGCTGGGCGAGATGCGGGTGCGCGCAGCGATCGCCGTCGCGTCGCCGACCACACACTCGATGCTGGTCCGCCTCGCGCGCACGGGCACGCGCGGCGTCGTGCTCGGGCCCCGCGACCCCGACTTCTCCTCGGTCGACGTCGACGACCGCGCCGGCGGTCGGCTGGCGATGCGGCACGTGCTGGACCGCGGATACCGCAAACTCCTGTTCTTCGGCGGCCCCGCGGCAGGCCCGCAGATCGAGGGGCGCAGCGCCGGGTACGCCGACGAGTTGCGCGCAGCCGGGCGGGATCCGGGGGAGCTGTTGCGACTGGACGCCCTGAGCGGGTCGCCCTTCGATCGATCGCTCGCGGCCCGCGCCATCCTCGACCTCCCCGAGCGTCCCGACGCCGTCCTCTGCGCCAACGACCTGCTCGCGCTGGCCCTCGAGGCCGAGGCGATACGCGCCGGCATCCGGATTCCGGAGGACCTCGCCATCGTGGGTTACGACGACATCGAGGGCGCGCGAACGGCGCCCATCCCGCTGACGACGGTGCACGCACCCGCCTACGAGATCGGGCGCAGGGCGGCGGAGCTGGCGTTCGCCGGCGGGGACGAGCCTCCCGAGCACGTCAACCTCGACCCGACGCTTCTCTCGCGCTGGTCGACGGATGGCGCGCCCGCGTCCTGAGGCGCCGCGGCGAAAAGATGTTTGACCTCGATGGGCGAGCCTGCTACATTCCAGAATGAACAAGTTCACCACTTGTTCGCAACGACCTCGATGATGAGCTGATCGCTCTGTCGGGGCCGACCCAACCCGTCACCAGAGAGAGTAGAAACCATGATCAGCAGGTCTTCACTGACGAAGCCCCTCGCGGTCACGGCAGCCGGCATCGCTATCGCGATCGTGCTTGCCGGGTGCGCAGGCGGCTCGAGCAGCACGAGTGGCAGCAGCGACAAGATCACCGGCAAGTCGATGACGTTCGTCACCGACCAGGGCGGCCCGGCCGGCGCGAAGTATCGCCAGCTCATCAAAGAGTTCGAGAAGGCCAATCCCGGCTACAAGGTCACCATGGAGATCCTGCCGGGCGACACCACCTACAACTCCGTGCTCACCTCGCGGATGTCGAGCGGCAAGTCGCCCGACCTGTTCGAGATCATCAACGGACCCGGCTCGGCCAAGCCGTTCACCAACGCCCACCTCCTCAGCGACCTGGGCGACCAGGCGTGGGTGAAGAACCTCACGCCGGTCGTGGCGGATGCGGCCAAGACCTACGACGGACACACCTACGGGTTCATCACCCAGATCGACGCCTCGGGCTTCTTCTACAACAAGGACCTCTTCACCAAGTACAACGTGAAGGTGCCCACCAACTGGAGCGACCTCCAGGCCGCGGTCGCGACCTTCCAGGCGGCCGGCGTCACCCCGATCGGCATGGGCGGCAAGGATGGCTGGCCGGTCAACCAGCTGGCGTACTCGATGGCCGCGCAGCAGCCCGATTTCGCGCCGGGCAACTCGGCCGGCCCCGCGCTGGTCGCGGGCACGAAGAAGTTCTCCGACTCGACCGCATGGAAGAAGACGGTGGATGCCTTCACCGGGCTGGTCAAGGCCAAGTCCTTCGATCCGAACGCCTCCGGCATCACCTGGCCGGCCAGCGCCACCGACTTCGACAAGGGGAACGTGGCGATGTTCTACCAGGGCGACTTCGCCATCCCCGCCATCCGTGACGGCAAGCCGTCGTTCGACGTCGGCATGTTTCCGCTGCCGTACCAGGGCGATGCGGTGACGGTCAGCTACGGATCCGAGCTGGCGATCCCGGCCAAGGCGCCGAACGCGGGCCTCGCCAAGAAGTTCCTCAACTTCCTGGCCGAGAAGGCGAACTACGCGAAGTACCTCACGTCGGCCGCGGCGTTCTCCTCGATGAAGGGGGTCACCGGCAAGCTCGACCCCGCGCTCGCGGAGATCGCGCCCGCCGTCGCGAAGAAGTCGATCGAGGCCCTCTCGTGGAGCGGGCTCAGCACGGCGACATCGACCGCGCTGCAGACCGGGGTGGTCGCCATCCTCGCCGGGAGCGGCTCGACCGCGGCGACGCTGAGCGGGATGGATTCGGCCCAGGCGACGAACTAGCCTGCACCAGACCCCAGGTGGTCGCGTCCGCCCAGGCGGGCGCGACCACCCCGCACCCCGAAGGAACACACCATGACGGTCTCGACCATCCGGCCCCGACGCCGGCGGTTCCGAAACACCAGCAAGCTGCTGTTCATCGTGCCCGCCGCGATCGTCTTCGCGGTCGTCATCCTGCTGCCGATCGTCGAGAACCTGTTCTACTCGTTCACCGACTGGTCGGGAGTCGGCTCCGAGTTCTCCT
>JAODAU010000198.1 GCA_025463615.1 Microbacteriaceae bacterium
GTCATCGAGAAGATGCGGAAGATGGTGTCCGCGCTGAGCGGCTTGCCCGTCTTCGTGTCATCCACCCCCATCACCGTCGTGCGCACGACCTCGCCGTGCCGGGCGACCAGGGTGACCGCGCCGGCGAGCTCGCCCGCGTCGATGAGGCCCTGCACGAACGCGTCCACCTTTTCGAGCGCGGGCGTCGACAGCCCGACGCTCTCCGGCGTCGCGATCATGCCTCCTCCCCCAGCGCCCTCAGGGCCGCGACGCACGCCGCCTGCCACTCCCGCGCCGACGGCAGCAGCGCGGTGAAGTCCTCGGTGCCGTGCACGATGCCGTCGAAGACGCGGTACTCGGCGGGCACGCCGGCCGCGACGAGTCGCTCGGCGTAACGCTTGGCGTCGTCGCGCAGCGGATCGACGTCCGCCGCGAGCAGCAGCGCGGGCGGGAGGCCGGCCAGGTCGGGCGCGACGAGCGGCGAGACGTACGGATCGTTCGGGTCCGCGCCCGACGTGACGTAGGGCTCAAGCGTGCGCCGCATCCCGTCCGCGAAGTCGGGAAGGTAGGCGCGCGTCTCGGCCCACGACGGCGACGCCTCGCCCGTGAGGTCCAGCGCGGGCACCTCGAGCAGCTGGAAGGCGATCGCCGGGCCGCCGGCGTCCCGGGCGCGCAGGGCGACCGCCGCGGCGAGGTTTCCGCCCGCGCTCGCGCCGCCGACGGCGATGCGCGACGGGTCGACGCCAAGGCTCGCGGCGTTCTCACTGAGCCACACGAGCGCGGCGTACACGTCGTCGAGCCCGGCCGGGAACGGATGCTCGGGCGCGAGGCGATAGCCCACGCTCAGCACCACGACATCCGCCTCCGCCGCCAGGGCGCCGCAGTGCTCGTTCGCCTCGGCGATGGAGCCGGTGGTCCAACCGCCGCCGTGCACGAAGAGAAGGGCGGCGCGGGTGCGCTGCCCGGGCGGCGTGTAGGTGCGGGCCGGCACATCCGGGCTTGCCGGGATCAGGATGTCGTCGATGGCGACGCTCTCGGGCACGGCCGTGGTGAGCGTGCCGACGATGCGCTGCGCGGTCGCGAGCCCCTCCCTGCGCGCGCCCTCGAGGTCGGAGGAGTCGAGCGAGTAGCCCTCGAGCACCGGCAGCAGCAGCGGATCGACCCGCATCATGCCCCCGTCGGCGCGAGGGAGCCGAGCCAGGCGAGCGACGGCTTCGGCGTGCGGGCGAACGTGGCGCGGTCGACCGCGACCAGGCCGAAGGTGGGCCCCCAGTGGCCCCACTCCCAGTTGTCGAGCATGCTCCAGTGGAAGTAGCCGCGCACGTCGATGCCGTCGTCCATGGCCTCGCGCAGGGACTGCAGCGCGCCGGTGGTGTAGTCGATGCGGCGCGAATCGTCGGCCGTGGCGATGCCGTTCTCGGTGACGAGGATCGGCACGGCGCCGACCACGCGCGCCACCCGGCGCACGGCCCCGCCCAGCGCCGCCGGGTAGTACTCCCAGCCGGTCTGCGTCTGCTCGACCGAGGGGTCGGCGATCGGGGCGCCGTTGGCATCGATTCGGGCCCGCGTGTAGGTCTGCACGCCCACCCAGTCGTCGTCGACGGCGGCCGCCAGGAACTGCTCGTCGCGCGGCCAGGCGTACGCGGCGGTCGCCTCCTCGGCGCCCGGCTCAGCCTGGTAGTCCTGCACCGAGACGCACCAGCCGACGAGGAGACCCGGATGCCGCGCCCTGAGCCGATCCCGAGTGGCATGGTGCACGGCGATCATCGCGGCCGCGGTCGCCTCGTCCGGCTCCGGGAACCCCTGCGCGAGCTGCCCCGCCCCGGTGAGCTTCGGGAAGATCGCCACCACGTTGGGCTCGTTGATGGTCTCGACGCGCTCGACGCCGGCCTCGAGGATCGGGGCCACGGCATCCACGTACCGCAGGAAGCGCTCGACGGCGTCGGGCCGCAGCCAGCCGCCTCCGAGGCTGAACCACAGCGGGTTGGTGAAGTGGTGCAGCGTGACGAGCGGCCGGAGCCCGCGCTCGATCGCGCCCTCGACGATGCGGCGATAGTGCGCCACCTCGGCGAGCGAGATGTGGCCGTCGACCGGCTCGATGCGCGACCACTCGATGCCGAAGCGATAGTCGGTGAGCCCCGCGGATGCCGCGAGGTCCAGGTCCTCACGCCAGCGGTGGTAGCTGTCGATCGCGTCGCCCGCGCGCTCGGCGACGGGCGAGTCCGGCAGGTTCTCGCGTGCCCACCAGTCGCTCGACGCGTTGTTGCCCTCCGACTGGTGCGCGCCGATCGCTGCGCCCCAGAGGAAGCCCGCGGGGAAGGTTTCCGGCGTGATCATTTGACGCTCCTGATTCCGAAGATGACCGCCGCGCCCACGATGGAGACGACGAGGGAGGTGGTGAAGATGGCGCTGTAGCCGAGGGTCTGCGCGAGCACGCCGCCGACCAGCGGCGCCACGACGCTCGGCAGCGTCGAGCCGATGCTGAGGAACCCGAGGTCGCGCGCCGCGGACTCCTTGTCCGGCAGCACCGCGACCATGAGCGCCTGGTCCACCGAGATGTAGGCGCCGAACGCGACGCCGGTGATCGAGAAGAACAGCACGTAGGTTGCCACGGACGGTGCGACGAGAAG
The DNA here is from genome assembly GCA_025463615.1 of Microbacteriaceae bacterium. The sequence continues at coordinate 2,610 of JAODAU010000198.1, forward strand.
GGGGATGAGCCCGACGGTCACCAGCAGCGGCGCCGCGATGACGAACGGCTTCTTTCGCCCCACCCGATCGGAGAGCGGGCCGGCCACGATCACGGAGACCGCGGCGAGCACCCCGAAGATCACCGTCGCCTCGGCGATCACCCCGCCGGCCTTCGCCGTGGTCAGGTGCAGGTAGTCGGTGAGGGTGAACAGCTGGAACGTCGAGAGCATGACGATCGCGAGGATGAAGAGGAAGCGGCCGGCGAAGGCGAACCAGAAGTCGCGCGACGCGGGCGGCGCGAGCTGCCGCAGGAAGTTGCGCCCGGCGGACGCCCGCGGCTCGCCCCGGTTGTCGCGACCGCGCACGAAGACGGTGATGAGAATCGCGGCGATCACGATGGTCCAGGGCGCCAGGATGAGGCCGCTCGACGGCTTCGTGACGAATCCCCCGCCGATCACGCCGCCAACGGTCTGGCCGAGCAGGTAGCCGAACCCCGCGAACGCCGACGCGCGCCCGACCGCCCCGGCCGGCACCCGGTCGGGAATGAGCGCCGAGAGCGAGGCGACCCAGGCGCCGATCCCGGCCTGGTACAGCGCGTAACAGATCCCGATCACCAGTACCGAGTGGGTGAGGCCCGTGCCGACGAGGGCGACGGTGGCGAGAAGCGCCGATCCGATCAGCCACGGCGAGCGCTTGCCCAGCCTGCTGCGGGTGCGGTCCGAGAGGGTTCCGCCCAGCACGGTGCCGAGGGCGCTGGTGACCGCGCCGACGATGGCGAACGTCGTGTAGATCGCGATCTTGTGGGCCGGGTCGATCTCGGCGGCCAGCGCCTGCAGCAGCGTCGCGCTGATGGCGCCGGGGATGGCCCAGCCCAGTTGGCCGACGAGGAACAGCGGGCCGAGGCGGCCCAGGCGGAAGCGCGAGGCGGGCGGTGTGGCGAGCGTGGCATCCGCTCCGGGTGGTGTGCCGATCATGGGTCTCCTTTGACGAGAGCGAGAGTAGCACGAAAACACAGCAATACGGGGTTTTCGTTTTTCCAGAGTAGATTCGAGCCATGTCCGACCCCACCGAGCCCACCCGCCGCGGCCCCTACGCCAAGGGCGTCGCCAAGCGCGAGCAGATCCTGCGCGAGGCGCTCACCGCGTATGCCGAGAGCGACAGCTCGGGCCCGTCCCTGCGCTCGATCGCCGCGCGCGTCGGCCTCAGCGAGCGCGGGTTGCTGCACTACTTCTCGTCGCGCGACGAGCTGTTCGTGGCGATCCTCGCCGAGCGGGACGTCGCCGACCGCGGCATCGTGGATGTCGCCTCCACCCTCGAGGACCTGGCCGCCGTGCAGGCCCACAGCTCGCAGACGCCCGGACTCGTGCGTCTGTTCCTCGAGATGGCGGCCGCCGCCCCCGACCCGGCGAGCGCCGCCCACGACTTCTTCACCACGCGATACCGGGTGCTGCGCGGGCTGCTCGAGCGCATGCTGCTGCAGGCGAGCGAGGCCGGGGACGGCGATGCGGCGTTCGCCGCGCGCATGCTGATCGCGGCATCCGACGGGCTGCAGGTGCAGTGGCTGCTCGACCCGACGATCGACATGCGCGACGACCTGAGACGGCTCGGCGAGCTGTTGCAGGCCTCTTCGAGCCCTTCGAGCCCTTCGCGAGCCTCAGGGACCGATCATTCCCAAAAAAATTAGAGAGTCCGCGTCATAACCGAGTACTAGCCGGATCACTCCTTATGTGGCCCCCGTACAGGGGGTCTCGACCCCCAATGGTCGGATCAAGGAGGATCCATGAAGTTCAGGAATCTCGTCGGCAAGCGTTCAGGACGCATTCTGCTCGCCGCAATCCCCGTCGCAGTCGTCTCCACCGTGATGATGGGAGGTGTCGCCCAGGGCGCCGTGCCCGTCTCGTTCGCCATCTCGGGCAGCCAGTTCCAGATCAGCGCGAGCCAGCTCGAGGGCAGCGGCTTCTCGCAGTACGCGGGCGTCGCCAACGACACCGCGGGCACTCCGCACCAGGTGGCCATCGCCAACATCAAGTCGGCAAGCCTCGCCGACCTCTGCCAGTCGGTCACCACCGACACCCCGCTCGGCAAGGTGGGCCTGCTCATCACCGCCGGCGGCGGGGGAAAGCCCGCCACGGCGAGCGACCTCCAGATCGGCATGACCGACCTCAAGGGCGACACGTCGTTCAAGAACATCCGCATCGGCGTCGACGCCTCCACCGTGAACACCTCGGCCAAGGGCACCGCCGGCGACTTCGCCCAGGATGCCGACACCATCAGCATCGCCAACCTGCAGCAGACCGCGTGGTCGACCCAAGCATCGGTGTTCACCCTCAACGGCATGCACGTGCAGCTGACCACCGACGGAAAGACGTGCTTCTGATGCAGGCCTTCAGGGTTTGGGCCCGGCGTCGCCCGTTCGTCGGCGGCCTGCTGGTCGCGCTCTCCGGGGTGGAGCTGTTCTTCTCGGGGCAGCTCGACATCGGCAAGATCCACGTGCAGCTCGGCATCGAGGGCTTCCAGGCCACCATCCTGCCGATCCTGCTGGTCGTGCTCGGCGTGCTCATCATCGCGATGCCCGCGCACCGCATCTTCTACGGGGTGATCGCGCTGGCCGTGGCCGTGTACTCGCTCATCGGGGTGAACCTGGGCGGGTTCTTCGTGGGCATGCTGCTGGGCGCCGTGGGCGGCATCCTCGTCGTCTCGTGGATGCCGAAGCCGGCGGTCCCCGAGAACCCGGTCCCCGAGGTTCCCGAAGGGGCCACCCAGCTCAACGAGGACGACGAGAGCGAACCGCGACTCCCTTTAGTGCGAAGCCGGCCCTGACCGGCACTCGCGCGCGCGGCACCGGGCTCGTCGCCCTCTGCCTCGTGGTGGCGCTCGGTGGGATCGGCGCGGCGCGGGCCCCCGCGCAGAACGACGCGCTCTGCATCCCGCTGCTCATGACGTGCCCGGCGCCCACCCAGGCACCGTCGCCGACACCATCGCCGAGCCCGACGAAATCCACGCCCCCGGGCGGGATCGTCGGGGGTCTACTCGGCGGGGTGCCGGGCACCACGACGGCACCCGGGGCCCAGCCCGCGGTGCCGCTCGCGATCGCCGACCCGAACGCGCCGACGTTCACACTGCCGGCCGCGCAGCTGGGCGGCACGTCGATCTCGATCACCGGGCTGCACTCGGTGAGCGTGGTGACGGTTCCGCTGGCGGACGGATCGCGCACCCCCGTGATCAAGCTCGTCGCCGACGACATTGCCATCCCCGGCTTCACGCTCGACGTGCGCAAGGCCACCGGGCCCAAGCTCGTGACCACCACCAGCCGCATGGAGCTGCGCGGCAACGTGCAGGTCTACCTCGACTCGGTGACCGGGTCGCTGAGCGACGGCACCGGGGTGAGCTTCGGCGCGGCGACCCCGCCGCCGGGCAACGAGTTCCCGAGCACGCTGCTGCGCGTGACCCTCGGGCTGGTGGGCGTGACCGCCGACTCGATCGTGCTCACCACCTCGCACGAGGCGCTCAAGTGAACTGAAGCCTCCGCGAGTGGTCGCTTATGGCGGGAAAGAGGCCCGCAAGAGACCGAAAGTGACCACTCGCGGGGTTGTTACGGGAACTCCAGCGCGTTCCAGTCGAGGATGCGCGACGAGGCCACCAGACCCTCGAGCACGAACGGGTCGCCGGTGCGGAAACGCTCCGCCGCCTCCCGGGTGCGGAACACGGCCATCGAGCCCTCCGCCTCCGGGTCGCCGAAGGTGCCGATCATGAGCACCTCGCCGCCCGTGGCGAACTCGTCCAGGTAGGCGCGGTGGCGGGGGTAGACGGCCATCACCCGATCCATCGCACCGGGGGCCATCTCGTAGAAGCTCACCGCATACATGGGTGCAGCGTAGCGAGCCGGTGCGTCGCACAGAAGGGCCGGTCTGCACAATCCCTCGAATTGCGTGGGCCGAACGAGCTAGGGTTCGAGCAGTACCCCCGCCGGCGGCGGCTTCAGCATGCCGCGGCGACAACGATCGGCCCCGGATGACCCAGACCCTGCCCCCCGCGACCCCGGGCACAGCCCCGTCCGAGATCCGGCTCCCGCCCGGCGAGCTGCAGCGGCTGGCCGAGTGCGTGCTCGAGCCGATCCGCTTCCCCGGCGCGGTGCAGGCGCACGGCGTGCTGCTCGCGATGCGCCGCGACGACCTGGTGATCACGCACGTGAGCGACAACGCGGGAACCGTGCTCGGGGCGGAGCCCGTGGCCCTGTTCGGTCGGCGGCTCGACGAGCTGGTCGGGGCGGATGCCGTGGCCGGCGTGCGCGACATCCTCGACCCGGCGACCAACGCCTCCAACCCGCTCGACGTCACCGTGGGCGGGGTGACCTTCGACGCGATCGCGCACGAGGGCGACGACCTCGTGATCGTGGAGTTCGAGCCGCAGGATGCCGAGGTCGCCCAGCGCACCGCCGACATGCGCGCCGCCTTCCGTAGGCTGGCCACCGCGCCGACCGTCACCGAGCTGTGGCGGGAGAGCGCGCTCGAGCTGCGGCGCATCACCGGCTTCGACCGGGTGATGGTCTACCACTTCCACCCCGACGGGCACGGCGAGGTGGTGGGCGAGGCCAGGGCCGACGACATGGAGCCGTACCTGGGGCTGCACTACCCGGCATCCGACATCCCGGCGCAGGCGCGCGCCCTCTACGTGACGAAACTGTCGCGCATGATCGCGAGCAGCGACGGACCGGCGGCCACGCTGCTGGCCGACGCGAACGTGCCGCAGCGCGACCTCGACCTCGGGGGCGCCGAGCTGCGGGCCGTGTCGCCGCATCACCTCGAGTTCATGCGGAACATGGGGCAGGCATCCACCTTCTCGCTGTCTCTCGTGCGCGCCGGCGAGCTGGTGGGCATGATCACCTGCGCCCACCGCACGCCGCGACGGATCGGGTACGGCGTGCGTGAAGGCCTCGAGATCCTGGCCAACCAGGTCGCGCTGCAGCTCGCCGGCATGGTGGAGATCGCGCGGCTCGCGCAGCGCGACGAACTGCGGCACGTGCGCGCGGCCCTGCTGCGGCAGGTGGGCGACGCCGACGACCTGCCGCGGGCCCTGCTGCGCGACGAGGTGACGCTGCTCGACCTCATCCCGGCCGACGGTGCGGCCATCCACCTCGGCGATCGGATCGAGACCATCGGGGAGGCCCCCTCGGCCGCGCAGGTCGCGGCGCTCGGCGACGAACTCGTGCGGCGGCACGGATCGCTGTCATTCACCAGCAACGCGATCCGGCTCGACCATCCCGAGCTCGCCCCGCTGATGCCGAACATGGCCGGCGTGATGGTCTCCCCGCTCGGCGACGGCGACTACATCGCGTGGTTCCGCGGCGAGGTCACCCAGACCGTCGACTGGCTGGGCGACATGTCGCCGCGCAACCGGCAGACGCCGCTCTCGCCGCGCAACTCCTTCTCCGCCTGGTCGGAGGACGTCACCGGAACCTCCCTCCCCTGGACCCTGCTCGAGGATGAGGCCGTCGACCTCTGCCGCGACCTCGGCGCCGCCCTGCTGCACCGGGCGTCGTCGCAGCTCGCCGAACTCGCGCTGCGCGACCCGCTCACCGGGCTACCCAACCGCCGCCTGCTCATGGACCGGCTGTCGCAGGCGCTCTCCCGCGCGGACCGGGCCGGGCTCGCGGTGCTCTTCATCGACCTCGACCGGTTCAAACAGATCAACGACACCCTCGGGCACGCTGCCGGCGACGACGTGCTCGTTCGCGTCGCAGAATGCCTGCGCGCCACCGCCCGCGCCGAAGACACGGTGGCCCGGCTCGGCGGCGACGAGTTCGTGGTGCTCTGCGAGAACACCACGCGCGCGCAGGCCGAGGCGGTCGCGTCGCGCGTGCGGGCGGCGGTCGCCGAACTGGGCGACTCGGGGAGCGGGGTACGGATCGCGGCATCCGTCGGTGTCTCCATGGCCGCAGCCGACTCGGATGCCTCGCAGGTGCTCACGGCGGCCGATGCGGCTATGTATCGGGCGAAGGTGGCGGGGAGGTAGTTCGGGGGTTCGCGTGGGGCGATCGGGTCGGGGTCCTCATTCCGAGAGACTTCCGGCGGCGCATCTGCGATGCGTCGCTTGCCAGGCCCAACCAGTCTCTCGGAATGAAGACCCCGACCCGCTCGTCGGCGCGGTGGAGCTAGGTCGATCGCATCGCGATCGCGCGACCCCAGCGCCGACGAAGCTGTGCTTCGTCGGTTCACGCGATAGGCGGGTCGAGCTCGTCGAGACCTCACGTGGCCATCACGCGGCTCCACTCCCTCACAGGGACAGACATTCGAGCAGTTGTCCACAGATTCGTGGTCACGTTAGCATTTGCATTCTGGGTGTGGGACAATAGAGGTATGAATCACCTTTCCGAGTTCGTCGCCGCGGCGGCCGCGTGGGCACAGCTCACGCCGCCGGTCGATGGTGAGCTCTCGGATGCTGATCTGGTCGCTTTCCAGCGGCACTTCGCCGAGGTACGGCGCACCGCCGACCTCCGGCTCGCTCAGCTGGCGGCGATCACCGCACACCGTTCACGACCCGAACTTGGCTCCGACGGCCTCGCACAACGAACCGGGGCGCGAACGCCCGAGCAGTACGTGCAGCAGGTCACCGGCGTCAGCCGACGCGAGGCCGGCACGCTCGTCCGCGTCGGGGAGCTGATGGATGCGGCGGCCGTGACGCCAGGGGCACCGCCGGACGAGGTTTCGGCGGCGCCGTGGCTGCGGGCGGTCATGAACGCGGTCGAGGCGCTAGCACTCACGACGGGCGCCGCCGACGTCGTCCGCGCAGCGCTGACCGGCCTCGACGCGACCGACGATCTGCTGCACGACGCCGCGGCCGAGCTGATCCGCGAGGCGGCGACGCTCAGCGAGGAGAAACTCGCGACTCGCGCGCGGCAGGTCCGCGACCGCCTCGACGAGGCCAGCGTCGCCGGGCGCGAGGAGCAGTTGCGGGAGAAAAGGTGCCTGCACCTCTACCCGCAGCCTGACGGCACCACGCGCATTTCCGGCGTCCTCGACCCCGAATCGGCAGCGCGGCTGACCGCGGCGATCGACGCCGCCACGTCACCCCGCCGCGGCGGCCCGAGATTCGTCGACCCCGCGTCGAAGGAGCGCGCTCAACGCCTCGTCGACGACCCCCGCACAACGCCGCAGATCGCGCTCGACGCCCTCGTCGACCTCGTGAAGCTCGGAGTCGCGGGCGACTCCACGCACATCGTGGGCTCCCACAAGCCGACCGTCCGCCTTCACGTCACCGCGCGTGATCTCGACCGCCGGGCCGGTGCAGCGCACTTCGAAGGGCAGACCGGTTCAGTGAGCATCGCGACGGCCGAGCGGCACCTCTGCGCCGACGGCTTCGTGCCGATCCTGTTCAACGACGACGGCGACCGGGTCCTCAACCTCGGCCGATCGCAACGCCTCTTCTCACTAAGACAACGAACAGCGCTCGAAGCCCGCGACGGCGGATGCCGCTTCCCCAACTGCGACAGACCACCCAGCTGGACCGAGGCCCACCACATCAACCCGTGGCATGAAAAAAACGGGCGAACAGACATCGCCGACGGAATCCTCCTCTGCCGACACCATCACCTGCTGATCCACAACAACGGCTGGCAGGTGACGCGCACGGGAACGGATTATTTCGTGGTGCCGCCACGCTCCCTCGACCCCAAGCAGATTCCGATTCCCGCAGTCGCGAAGGGTGTGGCAAGTGTCCGTGCAGCGTGATTGCACTGGGCCCCTTCGAGAGCCTTCCCCACCGAGCCGCCGGCCGATTCCGCGAATCGTCCGGACTGCGCGGCGTGGGCCCCGGGACCGGTTTGCCGTGACCAGTGACCGGAGCGGGGTC
>JAODAU010000205.1 GCA_025463615.1 Microbacteriaceae bacterium
GCGTACCAGATCGGGAACGCCGCGAAGGTGGCGCCGGCGGCCGTGATCAGCCAGACCTCGTTGCCGTCCCAGACGGGACCGATGGCGTTGAGCATCACCCGCTTCTCCCGCTCGTCGCGGGTGAGGAACAGGATGCGCATGCCCACCCCGAGGTCGAAACCCTCGAGGAACAGGTAGCCGAACCAGAGCACGGCGATGAGGACGAACCAGAGCGTGGTGAGCATGGTGACTCCTAGTAGGCGAAGGCGAGCACGTCGCCGTCTTTCGAGTGGTCGTCGTCATCCGAGGGGGCGGCGAGTTCGGGCACGGCGCTCACGACGCCGCCGCGCACGTACCGCACCAGCAGGCGGATCTCGAACACCATGAGCACGGCGTACACGATCGTGAACGCCGAGACCGAGAAGAGAATCTCGCCGAAGCTCACCCCCGGCGACACGGCGGCGGCCGTGAACATGAACACCCCGTCGACGCCGGTGGGGTTCGGCGCCACCACGAACGGCTGCCGCCCCATCTCGGTAAAGATCCAGCCGGCCGAGTTCGCCACGAACGGCGCGAGGATGCCCGCCACCGCCAGTTGCATCAGCCAGCGCGGCCGCGGCACCGTGCCCTTCCTTGTGAGCCAGAGCGCGACCAGCGCGGCGAACGCGGCCAGCGCGCCGAACCCGATCATCAGCCGGATGCCCCAGTAGGTGACCTCCATGATCGGCAGGTACTGGATGGTCTGGCCGGCCCGCGCGCCGTACTTCGGGTCGTCGGGCAGGGTCTTGCCGTACTTGGCCTGGTACTCGGGGATCAGCTCGTTGATGCCCTTCACGTCGGTGGTGAAGCTGCCGTTCGCGAGGAAGCCGAGCACGCCCGGGATCTCGATGATCGGGGTCACGTCGTTGCAGTTGCGCGAACCCAGCTTGCCGATCGAGAGCACGGAGAAGCTCGCGCCGGTGTGGCAGGCGCCCTCTGCCGCCGCCATCTTGAGCGGCTGCTGCTGGAACATCAGCTTCGCCTGCGCGTCGCCGGTGATCGCCACCGCGCCGAAGGCGACCATGGCCACGACCGCGCCGACCCGCAGTGAGGTGAGCCAGACCCGGTGGTCCGTCCTGTCACGGCCCGGGATGCCGGGGGCCTCGCCCGGGACGACCCGCCCCAGCGCGTCCACCGTGTCGATCCCGTCGCGCCGCCGCTGCCAGAGCTGGTACCACGAGATGCCGAGCAGGAACCCGCCGCCGACCGCGAACGACCCGGCGAGGGTGTGGCTGAAGGCGCTGATCGCGGTGTTGTTGGTGAGCACGGCCCAGACATCCGTCATCTCGGGGCGGCCGTGCACGAGGTCGACGCCCACGGGATGCTGCATCCACGAGTTCGCCACGATGATGAAGTACGCCGAGAGGATCGAGCCCGCGATCGCGACGCACAGGGCGGCCAGGTGGATGCGTTTGGGCAGCTTGTTCCAGCCGAAGATCCAGAGGCCGAGGAACGTCGACTCGACGAAGAACGCGAGCAGGGCCTCCATGGCGAGCGGTGCGCCGAAGACGTCGCCGACGAACTTGGAGTACTCGCTCCAGGCGAGTCCGAACTGGAACTCCTGCACCAGGCCGGTGGCCACGCCGAGGATGAAGTTGATCAGGTAGAGCTTTCCCCAGAACTTGACCATGCGGTACCAGCGGCTGTCGCCGGTGCGGTGCCAGCGCCACTGCATCCACGCCACCACGGGGCCGAGGCCGATCGTGAGCGGCACCATCCAGAAGTGGTAGACCGTGGTGATGCCGAACTGCCAGCGGGCGATCAGCAGCGGGTCGATGTCCATGTGCACGAGGAACTCGTTTCTTCTACGTCAGGTAGAACACTTAAGTTCTACACCATGTAAAAGATGATTTCTACCTGATGTAGAATCTTGGTATGGCAACACTCGGCGACCTCGAACGGTCGGTCATGAACCTCCTGTGGGATGCGCCCGACGCGCTCGCGGCCAACGATATCCGGGACGGTCTCGCGGGTAAAGAGCTGGCCGTGACGACCGTGCTCACGGTGCTGAGCCGGCTTGAGAGCAAGGGTTTCGTCACGCGGGAGCGCGACATCCGTCCCCACCTGTTCCGCGCGACGACCAGCCGCGACGCTTACACGGCCGAGCTGATGCACGAGGTGCTGGGCGCCGCGCCGGATCGCGAGGCCGTGCTCGCGCGCTTCGTAGGCCAGGTGAGCCCCGCCGAGGCCGCGGCCCTGCGACGGATGCTCGACGGCAGGTAGCGCCGACGTGACCGTCACCTGGGTCGCCCTCGCCGCCCTCGCGGTGGCGCTGGCGTGGCCCGTGCCCATCCTGCTCGCGCGTGCCACGTGGCCGTCGCGCGCGGCCGGCACCGCGCTCATCGCCTGGCAGGCGATCGCCCTCGCGGGTGGACTCTCGATGATCGGCGCCCTGCTCTCCTACGGTCTCGTTCCGTTCGGTGACAGCCTGTTCGCCGGGCTCGTGGCCCTGCCCCGGTACCTCGGTCGCGGGCGGCTGCCGGCGGGCGCCGACTTCAGCCAGATGTTCGCGCTGAGCGGCGCCATCCTGCTCGGGCTGCACCTGCTGCTCACGCTCGGGCTCACGTTCGCGCGGGCCGAGCGCTCCCGGCGGCGGCATCGCCAGCTGGTCGAGCTGCTCACCCTGCCGATGCCTGAGCAGCCGAACACCCGCATCATCGACCACGAGGCGCCCGTGGCGTACTGCCTTCCCGGCACGACCCGCTCGGTGACCGTGCTCTCGCAGGGACTCGTCGAGCTGCTCGACGCCGAACAGCTACGGGCCGTCGTGCTGCACGAGCTCGCGCACGCGACCCAGCGCCACCACCTCGTGCTGCTCGCCTTCCGGGCCTGGCGCGGGTCGCTCCCCTGGTTCCCGATCGCCACGCGCGCCCTCGACGCGGTCGCGACCCTGGTCGAGATGCTGGCCGACGACCAGGCGCGCCACGGCGTCAGCGACGCGGTGCTGGTGCGGTCGATCGCGCTCGTCGCCTCCGACGGGTCCGAGACGACGGATGCCGCCGACTCGGTCATCTCCCCCGACGGCTCACGCGCACTCGCCGCAAACACCGCGTCCGTGGCCCGCCGCATCTCCCGCCTCGTCGACGGGCGGCCGCCGCTCGCCCTGCCGGCCCGCGCCTTCGCGATCGCCTGCTCGGTGGCCCTGGTCGCGGTGCCCACGGCCCTGCTGGTCGCGCCCGCCTTCGCCTGACCCCCGGTGCATAACTCCTGCAGATCTGCACGCCGTCGCCCATTTCCGCCGGATTTCCACCGGTTATGACGTGATTGCAGGAGTTACGGACGTGAGCGGGCGGCCTCGGCCTCGGCCTCTAGCAGGCGGGCCCAGAGCGCGTCGGTCTGCTCGAGGGTGTGCTCGAGGGTGCCGTCGCTGTCGATCACCACGTCGGCGAGGGCGAGCCGCTCGGCGTCGCTCGCCTGCGAGTTGAGTCGGTGGATGGCCTCGTCGCGGCTGAGTCCGCGGAGCTCCGTCATGCGGTGGATGCGGGTCTCGATCGTGGCCTGCACCACCACGATGAGGTCGAAGGCGAAGTAGCCGCTCTGCTGCGACGCCTCGACGAGGAGGGGCACGTCGTAGACGATGATCACGTGCGGATCGGATGCCTCAGCCTCGGCCATCCGCTGCGTGCCCAGCTCCCGGACGGCGGGGTGTGTGATCGCGTTGAGGGCGAGCCGGGCATCCGGGTCGGTGAAGACGATGGCGCCGAGCGCGGCCCGGTCGAGTGAGCCGTCGGCGGCGATGACGCCCGATCCGAAGCGCTCGGCGATCGCGGCGAGGCCTGGCGTGCCCGGCTCGACGACCTCGCGGGCCAGCTTGTCGGCGTCGATGTGCACGGCGCCGAGCTCGGCCAGCCGCGCGGCCACGACGCTCTTGCCCGCGGCGATGCCGCCGGTCAGCCCGATCAGGTACATGACGGCAATGTTACTGGCCGGTTAACGGCCGAACGGCCGACCCCGAAAGGGCCGGCCGTTCGACGGGATGTGACTAGTTGTTCGAGCTGAGCTTCTCGCGAAGAGCGGCGAGAGCCTCGTCGTCCGCGAGGGTTCCGCTGGACGAGTCCGAGTCGCTCGAGAACGAGGAGCCGGAGGGCGCGATGTCCTCGATGACCTGCTCGTTCGCCGCAGCGACCTGCTTCTTGTGGGCCTCCCAGCGAGCCTGGGCTGCAGCGTAATCCTGCTCCCACTTCTCGCGCTGGGCCTCGAAGCCTTCCTTCCACTCGTTCGTCTCCGGGTCGAAGCCGTCCGGGTACTTGTAGTTGCCCTGCTCGTCGTACTCGGTGAGCATTCCGTAGAGCGCCGGGTCGAACTCGGTGCCCTCGGGGTCGACGCCCTCGTTCGCCTGCTTCAGCGAGAGGCTGATGCGGCGACGCTCGAGGTCGATGTCGATGACCTTGACGAACACCTCGTCGCCGACCGACACGACCTGCTCGGCGAGCTCGACGTGCTTGCCCGACAGCTCCGAGATGTGCACGAGGCCCTCGATGCCCTCTGC
>JAODAU010000212.1 GCA_025463615.1 Microbacteriaceae bacterium
CGTTGAGGGGGGTCGTCGACGGCGGGACGCGATACTTTGTGAGCACCTGCGTCATGATCTTCTTGAAGGTCGGTGCCGCCGCGGCGGAAGACTTCATAGTAGCTGGCTTCGTGTAGGTGACGAGCACCTCGTACTGCGGATCGTCGGCCGGGGCGAGCCCGACGAAGGAGACGATGCGGTCGCTGGAGTAGCGTCCGTTCTCCGCCACCTCGGCCGTTCCCGACTTGCCCGCGACGCGGTATCCGGGGATCTTGACCGTGCTGGAGAGCTCGCCGCCCTGCACCACGCTCTCGAGCATGTTGACCACCGTCTTGGCCGTGCTCGCCTTGACCACCTGCGTTCCGGCGGTCGACGGAACGTCGGTCATCGTGCCGTCGGGCTGCTGGCAGCCCTCGACCAGCTGCAGGGGCAGGCGCACGCCGTTGTTGCCGAGCGTCTGGTAGATGCCGGCGACCTGGAGCGCGGATGCCGTGACGCCCTGCCCGTAGAGCACGTTGTACTTCGTCTGGTCGTCCCACTGCGTGTAGTTGGCCAGGGTGTCGGTGCGCTCGCCCTGGAAGTCCACTGCGGTGCGGGTGCCGATGCCGAACTTCTTCATGTAGTCGTAGCGGATCGACGCCGGCACCTTCGAGCCGAGCATCGAGATGCCGACGTTGGACGAGTTCTGCAGCACGCCGGTGAGCGTGAGGCGCTGCACCGGGTGCGGCGCGGCGTCGTGGATCACGCCGCCCTCGGGGGTGTGCCAGGTCGACGGAACGGTCGCCTGCGAGAGCGGGGTGCCGTAGCCGGTGTCGAGCAGGATGGCCGCGGACATCCCCTTGAACACCGAGCCGGGCTCGTATTGCGCGCTGAAGGCGAGGGAACCGAAGTAGTCGGGGTTCGTGCCACTCAGGTTGTTGGGGTCGACGGCCGGCCAGTCGGCCACGGCCAGGAGGTGCGCGTCCTTCACCCGGATGACGACCGCCGTCGCCGAGACCGCGCCGATCGCCTGCGCCTGTTCCCCGATCGCCTGGGTCGAGAACCACTGCAGGTCGGGGTCGATCGTGAGCTTGAGGTTTCCGCCGGGCTTCGCGGCCTTCGTGGTCACGACGCTGCCCGGGATCTGCACGCCGTCCGCGCCGCGCTCGTAGGTCTCGGTGCCGTCCGTGCTGGCGAGGCAGGAGTTCTCGGTGTATTCGAGCCCGTTCTGCGGGCCGTCGGTGCCCACAAAGCCCACGAGGTTGCCCGCGACCGCGCCATCCGGGTAGGTGCGCTGGGGGTGCATCTGGTTGACGAGCGTGGGGATGCCGAGCTTGAGCACGGCGCGCATCGTCGCCGTGTCCACGGCCTTCGTCACGAGCGAGTAGTCCGAGGTGGGGTCCTTGGTGAACGCCTGGTAGACCACGCTCGGGTCCTGCTTGGTGAGCGCCGCGACCTTGCCCGCGGCATCCAGCAGCGTGATCTTGGGCGACTTGCTGTTGAGCTGCCAGGTGCCGTCGGTGAAGTTCTCGGCCAGCGACTTGGGCGAGACCACCAGGTCCCAGCGGGTGACGCTGGTGGCGAGGAGCGTGCCGTCGTCCGCCACGATGTTGCCTCGTGGGGCGTAGACGGTGAGGCCGATCGCCCGCTTGTCGAAGGACTCCTTGTTGAGCTGCGCGGCCTGCACCACCTGCAGGTCGAACAGGCGCACCGAGAAGATGGCGACGACGGCGATCACCATGACGACGGCCAGGACGAGCCGACGCCGACTCCTGCGTGGATAGTTCACTGGTGATGCCCCCGTGGTTCTCTCTCGTGCGCCATGCGGTGTTCTCTAAATCAGTGCGTGGTCGGCGACGGGATCCCGCCCGACGTTACGGAGCCCGCGGGCGCTCCCGCGACAGGCGCGCCGGTGCCGACCGCTCCCGCAGCCGGGGTGCCGGGATCGGGCGCCTTGGCCGTGGCCGCCTCGCCGGCGAGCACGTCGGGGGTGAGCAGCGCGTTGGTGATGAGTGCCTGCGCGGTCGGATCCGCGGCGGTGGCCGAGCCCGAGCCCGTCGGGGCCTGGAGGATCGCGCCGTCGGAGAGCCGCATCCATCCCGCCCCCGTGCCGTCGAGCACCATGCCGAGCCCGGTCGCCCGCGCCGCCAGGTTCTGCGGCGACTGCAGCACGTGCAGCGACTCGGTGAGCGTCTGCTGGTCGCGCGCCAGGTTCTTCTGCTGGGCCTGCAGCGACGAGATCTGGTAGGCGCCGCCCGAGAGCACGATGCTGATCATCAGCTGCGCCATCAGGATGACGAAGAGCCCGAAGACGGCGACGAGCGCGTAGATCACGCGGGGGCGTGCTTTGCGCTGGCGGCGCGTCGAGACGATCTCGATGTGCGGCGCCGGGTGGCGGTTGGGCGCCTCGCGGGGCGACTGCAGGGGCAGTGTGTATGCCGTGCTCATGCTGCGCTCCTCACGCGCTCGGCGGCGCGAAGCCGCACGGGGGTGGCGCGAGGGTTCTCGGCCTTCTCGTCGTCCGTGGCCAGTTCGGCGCCGCGGACGAGCAGTTTCAACTGGGGGCGGTGCTCGGGAAGCTCGATCGGCAGCCCGGCGGGCGCCGTGGAACTGGATGCCGCGGCAAGTGCCCGCTTCACGATCCGGTCCTCGAGCGACTGGTACGCGAGCACCACGATGCGACCCCCGACCTCGAGGGTCGAGATGGCCTCCGGGATCGCGCGGGCGAGCACCGCGAGTTCCTGGTTGACCTCGATGCGCAGCGCCTGGAACACCCGCTTGGCGGGGTGGCCGTTCCGCTGGATGGCGACAGGGGTCGCCGCGGTGATGATGTCCACGAGCTGGGCCGATCGCACGATCGGTTCGAGCTGTCGGCGCTCCACGATGCGCTTGGCGTACTTCTGCGCCAGGCGCTCCTCGCCGTACTCCCAGAAGATGCGGCGCAGTTCGGCCTCGTCGTATTCGGCGATGATCCGCTCGGCGGTGAGCGGGCTGGTCGAGTCCATGCGCATGTCGAGCGGGGCATCCTTGGAGTAGGAGAACCCGCGCTCGACCCGATCCAGCTGCAGCGACGAGACGCCGAGGTCGAACAGGATGCCGGAGACCTCGCCGATGCCCAGCTCGTCGAGCGAGTCGGCGAAACGGTCGTAGACCGTGTGGACGAGGTGCACACGGTCGCCGAAGCGGGCGAGCCGCTCCCCCGCGATCGCGAGTGCGTCGGGGTCGCGGTCGAGACCCACGAGCACGAGCTCGGGGAACCGCTCGAGGAAGGCCGCGGCGTGCCCGGCCATGCCGAGCGTCGCGTCGACGAGCACGGCGCCGGGGCGGCCGAGCGCCGGCGCGAGCAGCTCAATGCTGCGTTCGAGCATCACGGGGACGTGGATCTGGTTCTCTGCCATGGTGTGAAGCACTCCGTCCTTGCCCCCTGATCCCCATCCGGCACTACCTGCCGCCGGGGAAGTGCGGCAGGGGTGATCGGCTGGGAGTCAGGGGCCAAGGCGCTAGAAGAGGCCGGGGATCACCTCCTCCGTGGTGTCTGCGAACGCGCTCTCCTGCTCGGCGTAGTAGGTCTCCCACGCCGCGGTGTCCCAGATCTCCGCGCGGTTGCCCGCGCCGATCACGGTGAGCTCACGGCCGAGGCCGGCGTAGGCGCGCAGCTGCGCGGGGATCGTGACGCGGTGCTGGCCATCCGGCACCTCGCTGTTGGCGCCGGAAAGAAAGAGGCGCAGGTAGTCGCGCGCCTGCTTGCTGGTGACGGGGGCCTGGCGGATGCGGTCGTGCAGCTCCTCGAACTCACGGGTGCTGAACACGTAGAGGCAGCGCTCCTGGCCGCGGGTGATGACGATTCCCGACTCGAGTTCGCTCCAGAACTTGGCCGGCAGGATGATGCGCCCTTTGTCGTCGAGTTTGGGGGCGTAGGTGCCAAGGAACATCGGCTCAGCCCCCCTCAATGCTCCGGCCCGGATCCAGGTAGCCTCCACTTTACTCCACTTCACACCACAAAGAGAAGAGATCGCCCCGTTTTGGGGTCAAAGAGGCCAACAGAGGCCCGGAAATACGGGGCACGCGGGGGTGGAGGGAAATGGAGGCGACTGGTCGAATCCGGAGCGATTTCGGGCACGAAAAAAGGGCCGGCCCGAAGGCCGACCCTTGGTCGAAGTTCTAGTGGAGGACCGTGGAGCCCCTCCTGATGTCTGCTACTCCTGGTCGTCCTGGCGCTTGTCCCAGCGCTCGTTGAGGCGATCCATGAAGCCCGGCTTGCGCGGGGCGGATGCCGCACCCGGAGCCGCCTCCTCCACGCCTCGACGCGGTGCGGAGATGGCGAGGAGCACCCCGACGAACATGATGACGAAGCCGACGACCCCGATGATCGGGATGCGGAGCGCGACGCCGGTGATGATCACGGCGACCCCCACGATCGCGGCGACGATGCCGAGGGCCACGGTGCGGTAGTTGCGGCGACCGCCGCGCTTGCCGACGGTCGCGACGAAGTCCGCGTCGTTGTGATAGAGGCTGCGCTCCATCTCTTCAAGGAGGCGCTGTTCCTGCTCAGAAAGCGGCACTGTGACGCTCCTCACGCTCGGCCAATCGGTTGCTAACTCTCAATTGTATGCTCCGGCCCGTGGCTAGGCTAGGCACGTGGCTGAGAGTACCCGGTTAGTTGACCTCATCCAGGCTGGGATCGACGGGTTTCTCGACGACCGTGTCCCCGTGCTGGCGGAGGTCTCCCCCGACCTCGCCCCCTTCATCGACTTCTCGCGCGAGCTGCTCCGCGGCGGCAAGCGCTTCCGCGCGCTGTTCTGCTACTGGGGCTGGCAGGCGGTGAGCGGCGGCACGACCGGTTTCGACCCGCTCGGCTCGCGCGGGGCATCCGACGATCTCAACGCCGTGGTGCTCGCCGCCAGCGCCCTGGAGCTGTTCCACGCCGCGGCCCTCGTGCACGACGACATCATCGACAACTCCGACACCCGGCGCGGGATGCCCGCCGCCCACCGCCGCTTCGAGACCCTCCACCGCCAGGGCCGCTGGGCCGGCGACCCGCGCACCTTCGGGGAATCGGGCGCCATCCTGCTCGGCGACCTGCTGCTCGGCTGGAGCGACGAGCTCTTCGACACGGCCACGCACCTGCTCGACTCGCGGCAGAAGATGGATGCCGCGCGCGCGGAGTTCACCCGCATGCGCACCGAAGTCACGTTGGGCCAGTACCTCGACATCCTCGAGGAGCGCGCCTGGTCGAGCGTGCCCGAGGAGGAGCTGCTGCCCCGCGCCCAGCGCGTGATCGTCTTCAAGTCGGCCAAGTACAGCATCGAAGCGCCGCTCGCCATCGGCGCGACCATGGGCGGCGGCACCACCGGCCAGCTCGCCTCGCTCCGCTCCTACGGCCTGCCGCTCGGGATCGCGTTCCAGCTCCGGGACGACCTGCTCGGGGTGTTCGGCGACGCCGAGCAGACGGGCAAGCCGTCCGGCGACGACCTGCGCGAGGGCAAGCGCACGGTGCTCATCGCCCACGCGCGCACCCGACTGCCGGCGAACGCCGTGCGACTGCTCGACGAGCTCCTGGGCGACCCCGAGCTCGACGCACAGCAGGTGGCGATGCTGCAGGCATCCATCCGGGCCAGCGGCGCCGTCGAGGAGGTCGAGCGCATCATCGCGCGCAACGTGCGCACCGCACTCGCCGCGATCGGCGACGCCCAGATCAGCTCGGCGGCGAAGAGCCAGCTCGCGTCACTCGCCGAGACCGTCGCCCAGCGCAACGCCTGAGCGTCGGGTCAGAAGCCGAGGGCCTGGGCCACCCGGCGCACCTCGGCCTTGCGGCCGGCGCGCAGCGCCTCGATCGGCGGGATGCCGATGCTCTCCTCCGGCTCGAGCAGCCAGCGCATGGCCTCCTCGTCGCTGAACCCGCTGTCCTTGAGCACCACGAGCGTGCCGCGCAGCTCCACCAGCGGCTCATTGTCGCGGATGAACAGCTCCGGCACCTTCCAGACGCCGTCGATGCGGGAGGCGAGCAGGTGGCGATCCTCGATGAGGCGGCGCACCTTGCTCACACCGATTCCGAGCATGTCCACGAGCTCGGGAATCGTGAGCCAGCGGATCTCAGGGTCAGTAGTCACCCCTTAACCCTGCCAGATCGGCGGGCACAAACGCGCGAGCCACGCATATGTTTCGGGCATGTTAACTGCAATAACATCAGTCCCACTAATTGACACCTAATTACATCTGTGCCAGCGTTGAGTCATTGCGCACAGAACGCCTGCGGGGGCTGGCAGTTAGGCGAGACCATGACTACATCGGAGCAGCGGGCGCACCGCACCAGCTCTTCGGCACGATCGCGTGCCGGCAAGAACCTCTTCGCGACCATCCCGATCGTGCTGGCCGGGTCCATGGCCGTTGGCCTCGGCGTGACCGGGCCGCTGCAGCCCGTGGTGCCGAAACGCACCGAGAAGCCGCGTACCAGCCCGCTCGAACTGGCGAAGGCGCTGCGCACGAGCTTCACCGCGACGCGGATCACGGCTCCGACCACCGGTGTCGCCGTCGCGACCGTCGCCGCCGCGCCCGCGACGTACAAGGTGGTCGCCGGCGACTCCGTCAGCAGCATCGCGGGCCGCTTCGGGCTCGCCACAGCGTCGGTGCTCGCACTCAACGGGCTCGGCTGGAAGTCGGTCATCTTCCCCGGCCAGGTCCTCAAGCTCACCAACGGTGGAGCGGTGCCGGTAGCGGCAGCGCCGACACCGACGGCCGCGGTCACGCGGTACACGATCCGCGCCGGCGACACCATGGGTGCGATCGCGTCGCGATTCGGCGTGCCGACCGCGA
>JAODAU010000225.1 GCA_025463615.1 Microbacteriaceae bacterium
CCGACGCCCTCCGTGCCGCGCTCGCGTCAGGCGACGGCCCGACCGTCGTCTGCCTGCAGGCGGGGAACGTGCACTCCGGGTCGTTCGACGACCTGGCCGGCGCGATCGACGTCGCCCACGAAGCGGGTGCCTGGGTGCACGTCGACGGCGCCTTCGGCCTCTGGGCCGCGGCGGCGCCGGGGCTGCAGCACCTGACAGCAGGCCTAGCCGGCGCCGACTCCTGGGGCACCGACGCCCACAAGACACTCAACGTGCCGTACGACTCGGGTATCGCGATCGTCGCGGACGCATCGGCACTCCACGCATCCTTCTCGCAGCATGCGGCATATCTGCCGTCTTCGACGGAGGGCTCCGATCCCAGCGATCGGGTCCCCGAGCTCTCGCGGCGCGCCCGCGGGGTCCCGGTCTGGGCGGCCATCGCGCGCCTCGGCCGCGATGGCGTCACGGACCTGGTGCAGGGGCTCGCGGATGCGGCGGGCGCGCTCGCCGCCGGGCTGCGGTCGGTGCCGGGGGCGCGCATCCTGAACGACGTCGTGTACACGCAGGTGTGCGTGTCGTTCGGCGACGACGAGACGACCCGGCAGGTCGGCGCGGCTCTGGACGCGGCCGGGGTCGCCTTCGCGTCGCCGTCGCGATGGCAGCAGCGCGCAGTGCTCCGGTTCTCGGTGAGCAACTGGCTCACGGATGAGGCCGAGGTTCGGCGCACGGTCGACGCCGTGAGCGCCGCGGTCGACGCTGTGCGCTAGCCCGGCATTGTCGAAAGCCGGCGCCCGTGGACGGCTACCGCCCGGCCGCGTAGCCTTGCACACCGCGCGGGTTAGCGGCGGCCGTCAGAATGCCGCGATCGAGGTCGCGGCCGACCGACGAGAGCCGTCCGAGCGTCCAGTCGCCGGCGCGGGTGACCAGGTGGCCGAGTGCCTCGAGCGCGGCGATCACGTCGTCGCCCAACCGGTTCTCGACGACCGCGCCCGCCGGCTCCCAGGTGCGCGGCCAGAAGGATCCGGGAACCGAGGTCGTGTGGAATGCGGGCGCGTCGATCGCCTGCTGGGGCGTGTAGCCGCCGACGATCGTGCGCAGGAGGTAGAGCAGCTGCCACTGGTCCTGCTGATCGCCGCCGGGGGAGCCGAGCGCGGTCACCGGATGCCCGTCCTTCAGCACGAGGGTCGGCGTGAGTGTCGTGCGCGGCCTCCGTCCGGGGCGCAGCGTCGACGCCGAGCCGTCTTCGAGCCAGGTCATCTGCAACCGTGTGCCCAGGCAGAATCCGAGCTCGGGGACAGTGGGCGACGACTGCAGCCAGCCGCCGGAAGGGGTGGACGACACCATGTTCCCGTGGCGGTCGACCACGTCGATGTGGCAGGTGTCGCCGCGAGTCTCTCCGGTCGGTCTCACGGTCGGCTCACCGACTCCGGACGCCTCGGCGCGCGTCGAGTACTCGGTGCGAAGCGGCGGGATGAACGGTGTGGCGCCGCTCACGGATCCCGGCCGGAATTCGGCGGAGGCGCGGTCGCCGATCAGCGCCCGGCGCTCCTCCGTGTACCCGGGAGAGAGGAGCGCATCGAGCGGAACCTCTCCGTCGCCGTAGTACGCCTCCCGGTCGGCGTATGCCAGTTTTTGCGCCTCCAGGATCGTGTGGGCGCCGATCGCGGTCGAAGGGTCGAGCCGCTCATCCTCGAAGCCGTCCAGGATGGCGAGGGTCTGCAGAAGCGCCGGACCTTGGCCCCACGCGCCCGTCTTCGCGATGGTGTGGCCGCGGAAGTCGAGGGTCGTGGCGGGCTCGTAGCTCGCGCTGAACGCGGCGAAGTCGTCAACGATCATGACGCCGGCGTGGTCGGTGCCGGAGGAGTGCCGATGCGGCGTCGACAGGAATGCGACCGCTTGCTGCGCGACGTATCCGGTCTTCCACTCCGTTCGGGCCGCCTCGATGCGGCTCTCCCGGTCGGCAGCGTCGTCGCCGGCAGCGATCAGCCGTTCGAGCACGGCGGCGTATGCGGGGTTCGTGATGAGCTGCCCGGCCTCGGGGAGGCGCCCGCCGCCCATCCAGTGCTCGGCGGAAGTGGTCCAGTGCTCGATGAAGAGGCGTTCGACACTGGCTATGGTGGCGCGCACTCGTTCGAGCAACGGATGCCCGTCGCGCGCATACCCGATCGCGAACGCGAGCACCTCGGCCAGCTCCCAAGTGCCGTGGTCGCGCAGGAGCAGCAGCCACGCATCCACCGCACCCGGAACAGCGGCGGCCAGCGCGCCGGATCCCGGCACCAGTTCCAGACCCTCCGCAAGATAGTGTTCGCGAGTCGCCGCGGCCGGGGCGGGGCCCTGGCCGGAGAGCACGGTCGGAGTCGGGTCGGCGGAGGTGGCGAACACGGCGACCATATCGCCGCCCGGACCGTTCAGGTGCGGTTCGACCACGTGAAGCACGAAGGCGCCGGCGACGGCCGCGTCGAACGCGTTGCCGCCGCGCTCGAGAACGGACTGGGCGCTCGCCGTCGCGAGCCAGTGCGTGGAGGCGGACATCCCGAAGGTGCCCTCGAGGGTCGGACGGGTGGTGAACGACGACGGAGGCGTGAAGCTCATCGCTTCAGGCTACCGACTGGGTCCAGCCCTCTAGTTGACCGGCCCGGTGTACTTCTCGCCAGGGCCCTTGCCGATCGCGTCGGGGAAGGGCGAAGCCTCGCGGAAGGCGAGCTGCAGCGAGCGGAGTCCGTCGCGGAGGCTGCGCGCGTGCTGATCGCCGAGGTGCGCGGCGCTGGCGGTGACCAGGCCGGCGAGGGCGTCGATGAGCTTGCGGGCCTCGTCGAGGTCGGTCTGCGAATCCGGGTCGTCGGCCAGGCCGCATTTGACGGCGGCCGCGCTCATCAGGTGCACCGCCGTGGTGGTGATGACCTCGACCGCGG
>JAODAU010000235.1 GCA_025463615.1 Microbacteriaceae bacterium
CCTCGACCGCAACGGCCTGCGCCCCGGCCGCTATCTCGTCACCGACGACGGCCTCGTCGTGCTCGCAAGTGAGATCGGCGTGCTCCAGATCGAGCCGAGCCGCATCGTGCGCAAGGGTCGCCTGCGCCCCGGCAAGATGTTCCTCGTCGACACCGAGGCGGGCCGCATCGTCGAGGACGACGAGATCAAGACCGAGCTCGCGGCATCCCAGCCCTGGGGGGAGTGGCTCGACGAGGGCCGCATCAACCTCAAGGACCTGCCCGAACGTGAGCACATCGTGCACACCCCGGCATCCGTCACCCGCCGCCAGCGCACCTTCGGGTACACCGAGGAGGAGGTGCGGATCCTCATCCGCCCGATGGCGCAGAACGGCGCGGAGCCGCTCGGCGCCATGGGCTCCGACACGCCGATCGCGGTGCTGAGCGATCGCCCGCGGCTGCTCTTCGACTACTTCACCCAGCAGTTCGCGCAGGTGACGAACCCGCCGCTCGACAGCATCCGCGAGGAGGTCGTCACCTCGCTCAAGCTCGGCCTCGGGCCGGAGCGCAACCTGCTCGACGCGACGGCGGAGCACGCGCGCCAGGTCATCCTCGACTTCCCGGTGATCGACAACGACGAGCTCGCCAAGATCCAGCACATCGCGCCGATCCCGGCGCGCCCCGGCTTCCACCCGACGCGCACCATCAAGGGGCTGTACCGGGTCGACGACGGCCCGCAGGCCATGCAGAAGCGCATCGCCGAGATGTGCGAGGAGGCGGATCGGGCCATCGCCGACGGCGCCCTGTTCCTCGTGCTCTCCGACCGCGACTCCACGCGCGACCTCGCGCCGATGCCGTCGCTGCTCATGCTCGCCGCGGTGCACCACCACCTGATCCGCGCCGAGAACCGCATGAAGGTCGGCCTGATCGTCGAGGCGGGCGACGTGCGCGAGGTGCACCACGTTGCGTTGCTCGTCGGCTACGGCGCGTCCGCGATCAACCCGTACCTCGCCATGGAGAGCGCCGAGGAGCTCGTGCGCAGCGGCTTCATCACCGGCCTCACGCCCGAGAAGGCGGTCAAGAACCTCATCAAGGCGCTCGGCAAGGGCGTGCTCAAGATCATGTCGAAGATGGGCATCTCCGTCGTCGGCTCCTACGCCGGCGCGCAGGCCTTCGAGGCGGTCGGCCTCGACCAGGACTTCGTCGACCAGTACTTCACCGGCACGTCGAGCCTGCTCGGCGGCGTCGGCATCGAGGTCATCGCGGCGGAGAGCGCGGCGCGGCACGCCTCCGCCTACCCGGTGGACGGCGCCGTCAGCGCGCACGAACGCCTCACCACGGGCGGCGAATACCAGTGGCGCCGGGACGGGCCGCCGCACCTCTTCAGCCCGGACACCGTCTTCCGGCTGCAGCACGCCACACGGGCGCGCCGGTACGACATCTTCCGCGAGTACACGAAGCTCGTCGACGACCAGTCGGCCGAGCTCAAGACCGTGCGCGGGCTCTTCGAGCTGCGGGTGGGCGAGCGACCCGCGGTGCCGATCGACGAGGTCGAGTCGGCGTCATCCATCATCTCCCGCTTCTCCACCGGCGCCATGAGCTACGGCTCGATCAGCGAGGAGGCGCACACCACCCTCGCCATCGCCATGAACAGCATCGGCGGCAAGAGCAACACCGGCGAGGGCGGCGAGGATGTCGAACGCCTGCTCGACCCGACCCGCCGCAGCGCGATCAAGCAGGTGGCGTCCGGTCGGTTCGGCGTGACGAGCATGTACCTCACGCACGCCACCGACATCCAGATCAAGATGGCGCAGGGCGCAAAGCCCGGCGAGGGCGGCCAGCTCGCGGCCACCAAGGTCTACCCGTGGATCGCGCGCACCCGGCACTCGACCGCCGGTGTCGGTCTCATCAGCCCGCCGCCGCACCACGACATCTACTCGATCGAAGACCTCAAGCAGCTCATCTTCGACCTCAAGCGCGCCAACCCGGAGGCCCGGGTGCACGTCAAGCTCGTGAGCCAGTCGGGCATCGGCGCGGTCGCCGCGGGCGTCACCAAGGCGCTGGCGGACGTCGTGCTCGTCTCCGGACACGACGGCGGCACCGGCGCAAGCCCGCTGAACTCGCTCAAGCACGCGGGAACACCGTGGGAGCTCGGCCTGGCCGAGACCCAGCAGACCCTCATGCTGAACGGCATGCGCGGCCGCGTGGTCGTGCAGGTCGACGGCCAGATGAAGACGGGGCGCGACGTGATCGTCGCGGCGCTGCTCGGGGCCGAGGAGTTCGGGTTCGCGACGGCACCGCTCGTCGTCTCCGGCTGCATCCTCATGCGCGTCTGCCACCTCGACACCTGCCCGGTCGGCGTCGCGACCCAGAACCCCGAGCTGCGCGCGCGCTTCAGCGGCAAGCCGGAGTTCGTGGTCAACTTCTTCGAGTTTCTGGCGCAGGAGGTGCGCGAGTACCTCGCCGCCCTCGGCTTCCGCTCCCGCGAGGAGGCGATCGGCCACGCCGAGCTGCTCGACGTGAACCGCGCGATCGAGCACTGGAAGGCCGACGGCCTCGACCTCACGCCGATCCTCGAAGGACCGGTCTTCGGCCCGGACGAGCCGGTGCACAACGTCTCGAAGCAGGACCACGAGCTGGAGAAGCACTTCGACGTTGAGCTGATCCGCCAGAGCGCGCTCGCGCTCGAGGACGGCACGCCGGTGCGCATCGAACTGCCGATCCGCA
>JAODAU010000245.1 GCA_025463615.1 Microbacteriaceae bacterium
CGCCGACCCCGCTTCGTAGGAACATGCAAACGATTCAGGGACGTGAAAAGGCGTGCCTAGGATCGTTTGCGGTACTTACGAAAGTGGAGGCATTGTGGCCGAGAGACATGAAGTCGTGTTCGTCGACGGGGTTCGCACCCCGTTCGGGCGTGCGGGCGAAAAGGGCATGTACTGGAACACCCGCGCGGACGACCTGATCGTCAAGGCGATGGTGGGACTCCTGGACAGGAACCCCGACGTTCCCAAGGATCGGATCGACGACGTCGCGATCGCCGCGACCACCCAGCAGGGCGACCAGGGCCTCACCCTCGGCCGCACCGCGGCGCTGCTCGCGGGCCTGCCGAAGTCGGTCCCCGGCTTCGCGATCGACCGCATGTGCGCCGGAGCGATGACCTCGGTCACGACCATCTCCGGCGGGATCGCCTTCGGCGCGTACGACCTCGCCCTCGCCGGCGGCGTCGAGCACATGGGGCGCCACCCGATGGGCTTCGGTGCCGACCCCAATCCGCGCTTCCTCTCCGAGAAGCTGGTCGGCGAGGATGCCCTCAACATGGGCTCGACCGCCGAGCGCATCCACGACCGCTTCCCCGCCCTCACCAAGGAGCGCTCGGATCACTACGCCCTGCGCAGCCAGCAGAAGGCCGCCGCGGCGTACGACGCGGGCAAGATCCAGCCCGACCTGATCGAGGTCGCCACCCGCAACGAGAACGGCTGGGGGCTCGCCACGCGTGACGAGGCGCTCCGCCCCGACACCACGCTCGAGGGGCTCGCCGGGCTGAAGACCCCGTTCCGCCCGCACGGCCGGGTGACCGCGGGCAACTCGTCGGGTCTCAACGACGGCGCCACGATCAGCCTGCTCGCGAGCGAGGCTGCGGCCAAGGAGCTCGGCCTGAAGACGAAGATGAAGCTCGTCAGCTTCGCTTTCGCCGGTGTCGAGCCCGAGATCATGGGCATCGGTCCGGTTCCGTCCACGGAGAAGGCCCTCAAGAAGGCCGGGCTCACCATCAACGACATCGGGCTGTTCGAGCTCAACGAGGCGTTCGCCATCCAGGTGCTCTCGCTGCTCGACCACTTCGGCATCGACGACGACGACCCGCGGGTCAACCAGTGGGGCGGCGCGATCGCGATCGGCCACCCGCTCGCCTCCTCCGGCGTGCGCCTCATGATCCAGCTCGCGGCGCAGTTCGCCGAGCGTCCGGATGTCCGGTACGGCCTCACCGCCATGTGCGTCGGCCTCGGCCAGGGCGGCTCCGTCATCTGGGAGAACCCGTACTTCGATGGGAAGAAGAAGTAATGGCGACACAGACCGCTGATTTCTCCGAACTGCTCGCCCTCACCCCCGACGAGGTCGTCACGCACTCCTACGTGCGCGACGTCCCGATCTCGGGCGGCAAGGTGCTCGCCCTGATCACCCTGGACAACGGGCGCGACCACACCCGCCCGTCGACGCTCGGCGCCGCCACCCTGGTGGAGTTCGCCGACACGCTCGACGCCCTCAAGGAGCGGGCCGCGCGCGGTGAGATCGCGGGCGTCGCCGTCACCGGCAAGCCGTACTTCCTCGCCGCGGGCGCCGACCTGTCGAAGGTCAGCGAGATCCCGAACCGCGAGATCGGCAAGCAGATGGCGCAGCTCGGCCACTGCGCGCTGGGCAAGCTCTCGGAGCTCGGCGTGCCGTCGTTCGTCTTCATCAACGGGCTCGCGCTCGGCGGCGGTACCGAGATCGGCCTCAACGCCGACTACCGCACGGTCGACCGCAACATCCCGGGCCTCGCGCTGCCCGAGGTCTTCCTCGGCATCATTCCCGGCTGGGGCGGTGCGTGGCTGCTGCCCAACCTCATCGGCATCGAGAACGCCCTCAAGGTGGTCATCGAGAACCCGCTCAAGAACAACAAGGTGCTCAAGGGCCAGGAGGTCTTCGACCTCGGCATCGCCGACGCGATCTTCGACTCGGTGAGCTTCCTCGAGGACTCGATCCGGTGGGCCGACGGCGTCATCGCCGGCACCACCAGGGTCAAGCGGTCGAACGAGCCCGGCAAGATCGAGCGCGCGGTGAAGTGGGATGCCGCCATCGGCATCGCCACCCGCATGCTCGAGACCCGCATCGGCAAGGTCGCGAAGTCGCCGTACAAGGCCCTGGAACTGCTCAAGGCGGCCAAGAACACGGACAAGAAGACCGGGTTCGCCGCCGAGGACGAGGCGCTCGCGGACCTCATCTCGGGCGACCAGTTCCGCGCCAGCATCTACGCGTTCAACCTCGTTCAGAAGCGCGCCAAGCGGCCGGCGGGAGCCCCCGACAAGGCCATCGCCAAGAAGGTCACCAAGGTCGGCGTGATCGGCGCGGGGCTCATGGCCAGACAGATCGCGCAGCTCTTCGTGCGCCGCCAGAAGGTGCCGGTGGTCATCACCGACCTCGACCAGGAGCGCGTGGACAAGGGCGTGAAGTACATCCACGACGAGATCGACGCCCTGCTGGGCAAGAAGCGCATCTCGCCGGATGACGCGAACCGCCTCAAGGCCCTGGTCACCGGCACGACGAACAAGGCCGACTTCGCCGACTGCGACTGGGTGATCGAGGCCGTGTTCGAAGAGCTCGGCGTGAAGCAGGACGTCTTCGCCGACGTCGAGCAGTACCTCTCCGACACCGCAGTGCTGGCGACGAACACCTCGTCGCTCTCGGTGGAGCAGATCGGCGCCAAGCTGAAGCACCCGGAGCGGCTCGTCGGCTTCCACTTCTTCAACCCGGTCGCCGTGATGCCGCTCATCGAGGTCGTCAAGACCCCGCAGACGGATGACGAGACGCTCAGCACCGCGATGGTGGTCGCCGGCAAGCTCTACAAGAACGCGGTCATCACCAGGGACACCCCCGGCTTCGTGGTCAACCGCGTGCTGGCGAAGGTGCTCGGCGAGGCGATGCACGCGGTCGACACCGGCACCCCGTTCGAGGTCGTCGAGGAGTCGACACGTCCGTTCGGCCTGCCGATGACGCCGTTCGAGCTGCTCGAGCTGGTGGGGCTCAAGGTCGGCGCGCACGTGCTCGACACGCACCACGCCGCGTTCCCGGACCGCTTCTACGACAGCCCCAACCTGCACAAGCTGGCCGACCTCGGCCACATCTTCGAGCGCGACTCGAAGGGCAAGATCA
>JAODAU010000262.1 GCA_025463615.1 Microbacteriaceae bacterium
AGCCGACCACGCGCGGGGAGAGCTTCTGGCGGTACACGACGAGCACGTCGCGCACCTTGCCGACCTTGTCGCCCGCGGGGTCGAAAACGGAGCACCCGGCCAGTCGGGCGACGAAGACTCTCGCGGCGCTCACACCCTCTAACTTAGCCCTTGGCGACTGGGCAGAGGATAATGGCCGCCATGACGAACCCCTCAGCCTTCGGTGCCCGTGCCCGCCTCCAGCCCTCCATCCCGAAGGGGGATGTCGTGGGCTCCTACGAGACCTACCCCGAGGCCCAGCAAGCGGTGGACAAACTCGCCCACGCCCAGCTCGACGTGAGCCTCGTGTCGATCGTCGGCAGCGACCTCAAGACCGTCGAACGCGTCACCGGTCGCCTCACCTGGGGCCGTGTCGCCGGCGCCGGAGCGGCGAGCGGCGCGTGGTTCGGCCTCTTCTTCGGCCTGCTCATCACCCTCTTCAGCGTGACGATCAACTTCATCGCGATCACGATCGCTGCGATCGGAATCGGAGCGGGCTTCGGCATCATCTTCGGCCTGATCTCGTACGCGATCACGCGCCGCACCCGCGACTTCACCTCGACCCACCAGGTGCTGGCGAGCAAGTACGAGGTCATCGTCGCCTCCACGATCACGCTCGCGGCGCAGGAGGCGCTGGCGCGGCCCGACGCCTCGGCTTAACCGGCCGCCTTCTTCACCAGCTCGGCGATCCGCTTCTCGTCGGCGGCGCTGAGCGTGGTGATCGCGTACGACGTCGGCCACATCGTGCCGTCGTCGAGCTGGGCCGTGTCCTGGAACCCCAGGGTCGAGTAGCGGGTCTTGAACTTGCTGCCGGGCTGGAAGAAGATGACGACCTTGTCATCCTTGGCATAGGACGGGAAGCCGTACCAGGTCTTCGGGGCGAGCTGGGGCGCCACCTCGGTGACGATCTCGTGGATGCGCTGGGCCGCGACGCGGTCGTCGCCGTCCATCGCCTCGATCGCCTCCTGCAGCAGGGTGAGTCCGTCGGCGCGCTTGGCCTCGTCCTTGAGCTCCCTGGCGCGCTGCTTCATCGCGGCCTTCTCGTCGGCGCTGAATCCCTCGTACTTCTCGGCCATGGTCGTCCCCTTCTCGTTCGTTGGGTCCATGCTACGAACCGGGCCCGGGGAAGGCTTCTCCAAACCTGCTCAGTTGCTGAGCCACGCCTCCACGTCGTCCGCGGTGCGCGGGATGCCGATCGACAGGTTCTCGGCGCCGGACTCGGTGACCAGGATGTTGTCCTCGATCCGCACCCCGATGCCGCGCAGCTCCTCGGGCACGGTGAGGTCGTCGGGCTGGAAGTACAGGCCCGGCTCGATCGTGAACACCATGCCGGGCTCGAGCACGCCGTCGAGGTAGAGGTCGCGACGCGCCTGGGCGCAGTCGTGCACGTCCAGCCCGAGGTGGTGTGACGTGCCGTGCACCATGTAGCGGCGGTGGTACTGGTGCTCCGGCTCCAGCGACACCTCGGCGCTCACCGGCAGCAGGCCCCACTCTGCGGTGCGGCGCGCGATGACCTCCATGGCCGTCGCGTGGATCTCGCGGAACCGGATGCCGGGGCGCACGATCGCGAACGCGGCATCCGCCGCCTCCCGCACTGTCTCGTACACGCGCCGCTGCACCTCGGTGAACGTGCCCGAGACGGGCAGCGTTCGCGTGATGTCGGCCGTGTAGTAGCTATCGAGCTCGATGCCGGCGTCGATGAGGATCAGGTCGCCGGGCACCACCGGCCCGTCGTTGCGGGTCCAGTGCAGGATGCAGGCGTGGTCGCCGCTCGCCGCGATCGTGTCGTAGCCCACGGTGTTGCCCTCGGCCCGCGCGCGCCGGTTGAACGTGCCCTCGACGAGGCGCTCGCCGCGGCTGTGCGCCACGATGTCGGCGCGGTCGGCGATCACGTCGTCGAAGCCCTTCTTCGTGGCGGCGACGGCGTCGCGCAACTGCTGCACCTCGTACGCGTCCTTCACCAGCCGCAGCTCGGAGAGGTCGCGCGCCAGTTCCACGTCGTGGTCGTGCTCCAGCGCGAGGGAGTCGGCGGCGAGCAGCCGACGGCCGTCGACGCGGTCGGTCAGGTCGCGGTCGGCCTCGCGCACGATCACGGTGTCGGCGTCGGTGGCGTCGAGCACGGCATCCAGGTCGGCGAGGTCGGCGGTTTCGAGGCCGAGGTCGCGGGCGACGTGGGCGAGGGAGGGCCGTGGCCCGATCCAGAACTCGCCGATCTCCGGGTTCGCGTAGAACTCGTCGGAGCCGCGGCCGGCGGGCTTGCGGAAGTAGAGGGTGGCGGTGTGCCCCTCGGATGTCGGCTCGAGCACCAGCACGCTGTCCGGAACCGAGTCGCTGCCCCAGCCGGTGAGGTGCGCGAACGCGGAGTGCGCGCGGTAGGCGTAGTCCGTGTCGTTGGAGCGCACCTTCGCGCCGCCCGCCGGCACTATGAGCCGCTTGCCGGCCCAGAGCTCGGAGACGCGCTCGCGCCGCGCCGCCGCGAACGACGCCTGCTCGCGGGGCTCGGGAGTGTCCTCCACGCGGTCGGCCCAGTTGGCAGAGATGTACTCGCGGAAGTCGCTGCCGACCGGCACGGTCGAACGGTTCTCGGTTGCACGGGGGGTCGTTGCTTCGTCAGCCATGCATCCATTGTCTAACGCGTCGGCGCCAGCTGCACCACGATCGGGCGGTGATCGCTGCCCGCCTTGTCGAGCGTGCGCACGACGCGCATGCCGGTGACGCGCCATCCGTCGGTCGTGAGCACGTGGTCGATGGGCGCGCCGGCCAGGGCGGTGAGCGACGACGGCCAGGTGCCCACCCCCGCGTTGCCGGATGCCTGGCCCGCGTCGCTGCAGTTGCCGATCGTGGTGCCAGGCCGGTTGCCGAGCCCCGCGAAGTGGTCGAGTGTGGCGTTGAAGTCGCCCGCCATGATCACGTTCGGGTCGGTGCAGGTCTTCTTCAGGAACTCGAGGTCGGCGCGCCAGTCCGCGAGGTCCGCGGGCTGCGGCGCGACCGCGTGCACGCCGACGATCACCGGTCCGACGCCGCTGTCCGGGCGGAGGACCACGGTCGGAACGGTCGAGGTCGAGCCGATCGCGGTGTCCTGGTGGTAGGCGCCGAGCCGGGTCGAGATGAGCACCGAGGTGGACTTGGCCTGCGCGATGTGGTTGAACGCGAGGGTGTTCACGGTGACGGGATGCCCGGACGTGGTCATGACGGCGGCCACGGCATCCGCCACCTCCTCGTTCGTCTCGGGGAGGCTCACGATGTCGGCGCCGCTGTCGATGGCGAGCCTCGCGATCGCCGTTGCGCCGGCCGCGCCGCCGAGCGTGTTCCACTCGACCACGGTGATGCCTCCCGCGGCCTTGGCGGCGAACTCGGTCGAGCCGAAGCCGCGGGCCGAGAGGATGGCGAGGCCGGCGAGCGAGAAGGCGAGGAAGACGGCGGCCAGGGAGAGCGCGAACCGGCGTCCGCGCCGGTTCACGGCCGCGATCACGAGGAGCACGGCGAACGCGCCCACGGCGAGCGCGGCCGTGAGCCCGCGGAACGAGATGAACTGCGCGATCAGCTGGGTGCGCTCGAGCCCGAAGAGCTGGGGCCAGGTGGCCACCAGCAGCAGCGCCGCGAGGGCGAGGATGACGATGGCGGCGATGACTCGGGCGAACATGGCCCTCCAGAGTAACCGCAACTGTCTGGGCGTTTAGAGTTACAGGATGCCCGGAGCCATCGACCTGCACACCCACAGCAGCGTCTCCGACGGCACCGAGTCGCCCGCCGAACTCATCGAGGCGGCGATCGCCGCCGGACTCGGCACCGTGGCGCTCACCGACCACGACAGCACCGCGGGCTGGAGCGAGGCCTTCGCGGCCGCCGAGGGCACCGGGCTCACCGTCATCCCGGGCATGGAGCTCAGCACCAACTACGGGCCGGCCAGCGTGCACATGCTGGCGTACCTGTTCGACCCGCTCAACGGCACGATCATCGCCGAGACCGCCCGCATCCGCGACGGGCGGCTGCACCGCGCCGAGCGCATCGTCGAGCGGATCGGCGCCGACTACGACCTCGACTGGGCCGACGTGCTCGACCAGTCCACCGACGGCGGCACCCTCGGGCGCCCGCACATCGCCGACGCCCTGGTGGCGCGCGGCATCGTGGGCAGCCGCGAGGAGGCGTTCGAGAGCATCCTGAACTGGCGCGGGCCGTACTACGAGAAGTACTACGCGCCGTCGCCGCTGGAGGGCGTGCGGATGATCGTGGCCGCGGGCGGAGCGCCGGTGCTCGCGCATCCGGCCACCCACGGTCGCTACCGCGTGATCGAGGAGCGGGCCGTCGCAGAACTGGTGGATGCGGGGCTCGTCGGCCTCGAGATCTACCACCGCGACAACACCGAGGACGGCCGCGTGCGGCTGCACGAGCTGGCGGCGAAGTACGACCTCGTGGTGACGGGGTCAAGCGACTACCACGGCTCGGGCAAGCCGAACCGTCTGGGCGAGAACACGACGTCGCCGGAGGCGCTGGAGCGCATCATCGCGGCCACGTCGGGCACGGTGCCGTTCCGCGGGTAACGCGGGGGCGATCGGATCGGGGGTATTCGTTCCGAGAGACTTCCGGCGGCGCATCTGCGATGCGTCGCTTGCCAGGCCCAGCCAGTCTCTCGGAACGAAGACCCCCGATCCGCACGCCCGGTCACTGCGTTAAGCGGGTCGAGCTCGTCGAGACCTCACCAGGCCGTGCTTAAGCGGTGAAGGGGCAGCTACTACGCGGCGGGGGGCGTGTTGCCGGGGGTTCCGGCGCCACCGCGGCGGGAGCGGGTGCGGCGACGACGCGTCGGCGCGGTGCCGTCGTGCGTTCCGCCGCCCTCGGCGCTCTCGCGCACGGCGTCGGTCGAGCCGTGCGTGCGCTCGCGCGGCGGGCGACCGGAGTTGCCGCCGGTGCTGCCCGAGCCCGAAGGGCGGCCCGAGTTGCCGCCGGTGTTGCCGGAACCGGACGGGCGTGAGCCCGAGCGGTCGCCGCCCGAGCGACCGCCGCCGGAGCGACCGCCGCGGTCGGCCTCGGCCGGGCGCGG
>JAODAU010000276.1 GCA_025463615.1 Microbacteriaceae bacterium
GCGCGGATGTCTCGCTCACCGACTTCGCCGGTGACAACGTGATCGTCTACTTCTACCCCGCCGCGAGCACCCCCGGCTGCACCACGGAGGCCTGCGACTTCCGCGACAACATCAACTCGCTCAAGTCGGCCGGGTACCAGGTGCTCGGCATCTCCAAGGACCCGATCGGCCCGCTCAAGCAGTTCAAGGATGAGCAGCAGCTCAACTTCCCGCTGCTCAGCGACGAGGACCTCAGCGTGCACAAGGCCTACGGCGCCTGGGGCGAGAAGTCGCTCTACGGCAAGACCGTCACCGGCACCCTGCGCTCCACCTTCGTGCTGAACCCCGACGACACGGTCAAGCTCGCGCTCTACAACGTGAAGGCCACCGGCCACGTCGCATCGCTGCGCAAGAAGCTCGGGCTCGACGCGTAGCGAGACCGGGCGCTAGAAGAAGTCCCCGCCGCCGAAGTCGCCGCCTCCGCCGAAGTCCCAGCCGCCTGAGTCGGCCCCACCGAAGTCCGCCGCGCTCGCATCCGTCGTGCCCGCATCACCGTTGTCCGCGGTGCCGGGGTCGGCGTTGCCGGCATCCGCGCTGGCGTCCCCACCGAAGTCCATCGGCATGAACGCGCTCACCAGGGCCGATCCGATCACGTAGCCGGCGACGCTGCCCAGCAGCGACGAACCGAACGTGCCCGCGAAGCCCATGCCGCCCATGCCGCCGCCGAGCGTGCGCGTGAGGGTGCCGGGCTGCTGCAGCTCGGCGCGGGTCGCCGCCTTCGCCAGGGTGGCGGGCGCGGCATCCGCCGGTCGCTCCGACGGGTCGGACGCGGCATCCGCGTTGGCCGTGAGCTTGTCGAACAGGATGTCGCGCTGCTCCGGCGTGAGCTTGGCGAACGCCTCCGCGTGCACCTTCTCGATCGTCTCGGGCGGCGCGGTGCGCAGCAGGTACTCGTAGCGCTCGACGGCGATCTCGTCGTCGGAGCGCTGGCGCTGGCGCGGGGCCGGCGCCGCGGGCGGCTGGTCTTCGCGGCCCAGGAGTCGGTCGAAGAATCCCATGGTCGTGCTCCTCTCGAAAGCGGGTGCCCCCATCATGGCCCGCCCAGGGTGAAGAAAGGCCGGGAATCAGCTTTCCGGATCGGGTCGCCGCGTGGCCGCCCGCACCCCGGGCGTGAACAGCAGCACGATCGCGACCACGGCGGGGATGAGCAGCGCCCAGCCGATGTCCGCCCGCCCGAACACGCCCTGGAAACTGCTGATGGCGACGAGGATCTGCAGGATCTGCCAGGTGAGCGACGCCCCGCGGATCCAGTAGCGCCCGCGCAGCGCGTGCACCGCGACGACGGCCAGGAACACGGCCCCGAGGGCCACCAGGATGATGAGCGCAACGGCCGTCAGCACGGAGTCGGGACGCTGCGTCAGCAGGTCCAGGATGAGCACGACAGCGGCCACCGCGAGCGCCGCGGCCTCGAGCAGAAGCACCGCCGAAAGCGCGATCAGCGTGGCCGGCCGGGCCGAGGTTCTCGGTTCGCTCACAGCTACTTCCCTCGATCGACTATTGATTTGCTACAACCAATATGAGATTCTATGGGAGGTTGATTTGCCCCACAGCGGCGTGGCGCGTCCCGAACATCCCCCTCTCAATTCTTCACCCTCGTGGTCTATCGACCTCTCGCATAGGGCTCTATACCTCCCTGTGTTCGCAACATGTAAGGAGCACCACACGATGGATTGGCGCGACAAAGCCGCTTGCCTCACCGCAGACCCCGAGCTCTTCTTCCCCGTCGGGAACACCGGGCCTGCCGTCGACCAGATCGACAAGGCGAAGGCTGTCTGCGGCCGCTGCTCCGTCACCGAGATGTGCCTCCAGTACGCGCTCGAGACCTCGCAGGACTCCGGGGTCTGGGGTGGCCTGAGCGAGGACGAGCGCCGCGCCCTCAAGCGTCGCGCCGCGCGCGCACGCCGCGCCTCCTAGGTCTCGACCAGCTCGACTCGCTACGACTTCGTCAGCCACGCGAGTGGGATGTCGATGGTCACCTCTGTGCCGTCGCCCACCATCGTGTGCCAGTCGATCGTGCCGCTGAGTTCGCCCTGGATCAGGGTGCGAACGATCTGAGTGCCGAGCCCGGCGCCCACCTTGCCCTCGGGCAGCCCGTTGCCGTCGTCGCGCACCTTCACGCTCAGCGTGTCCTCCGTGCGCTCGGCAACGATCTCGACCACGCCCTCACGCCCGGCTAAGCCGTGCTCCACCGCGTTCGTCACCAGCTCGGTGAGCGCGAGCGACAGCGGCGTGGCGTACTCGCTTGGCAGCACGCCGAAGCTTCCCGTGAACTTCGGGTGCGCCTTCGTGTTGTGCGTCGACGCCACCTCGGCGATCAGCTTCAGCACCCGGTCGAACACCACGTCGAAGTCGACGTTCTGGTTGAGGCCCTCGCTGAGTGTGTCGTGCACGACCGCGATGGCCGCCACCCGCCGCATGGCCTGGTTGAGCGACTCGCGCGCCTCGTCCGAGTGGGAGCGTCGGGCCTGGATGCGCAGCAGCGACGCCACCGTCTGCAGGTTGTTCTTCACCCGGTGGTGGATCTCGCGGATGGTGGCGTCCTTGGTGATGAGCTCGCGCTCCTGGTGACGGAGCTCCGTGACATCCCGGCACAGCACGATCGCACCGATGCGCTCGCCCCGGTCGCGGATGGGGATCGCGCGCAGCGAGACGGTCACGCCCTTCGCCTCGATGTCGGTGCGCCACGGCGCACGTCCCG
>JAODAU010000283.1 GCA_025463615.1 Microbacteriaceae bacterium
TGGCTCGAGTTCAAGGCCAACACCGTGAGCGGCAACGTCTCGGTGCTCCACGCGGTGAACGCATGACGCCGCCGATCTTCGCCCACGGCCACCTGCGGCTGTACCTGCTCAGCATCCTCGCGGAGCAGCCGATGCACGGCTACGAGCTCATCCAGGCGCTCGGCAACCGGTTCGGCGGCACCTACGTGCCCAGCGCCGGCACCATCTATCCGCGCCTCGCGAAGCTCGAGGAGGAGGGGCTGGTCACCAAGGAGACCGACGGCCGCAAGACCGTCTACGCCATCACGGATGCCGGCCGCGCCGAGCTCGAGGCCCGCAAGGGCGAGCTCGACGACATCGAGAACGACGTCACCGACTCCGTGCGGCGCCTCGCCGACGAGGTGCGGGCATCCGTCAACGACGCGATGAAGACGCTGCGCGCCGACCTCGCTTCCGCCACCCGCGAGGCCCGGCAGGATGCCCGCGCCAGCGGCAACAGCACCCGCGCCGAGCCGCACTACTCCACGGTCGGCACGCAGCTGCGCGAGGTCGACATCGCCCTCAACGAGTTCCGCCACCAGGTGCGCACCGACCTGCGCACCATGGCCGCCAAAAGCGAGCTCCCGGATGGCCTGCTCACCCTTCTGAAGTCGCAGCTGAACTCGGTGCGAGAGACGCTCAGGGAGTACCGACCGTAACTCCGCTGCACACAGCCGGTTCCCCGCATTCTTCGAGGTTTCTGCAAGCGTGTGCATGGATTGCGGGGAGCGAGCGGCGCAGGTGTATTCTCGCTCCTCGTGACTAACGAAGTTCGGTCGCCTAAACGGTGGCTGATCGGCGATCCGCTCCCCTCGGAGAAACTCGAGGGGCAGCTCCTCCCGAAACATCTAGCGCTGCCGATTTTCGCCAGCGACGCACTCAGCTCCGTGGCGTACGCGCCGCAGGAGCTCCTACTCATCCTCACTCTGGGTGGGCTCGCGTTCCTGAGCTTTGCGCCGTGGGTGGCCGCGGCCGTCGTGCTGCTGCTCATCGTGGTCGTCGCGTCGTACCGCCAGCTCATCAAGGCCTACCCCTCGGGCGGTGGCGACTACGAGGTCGCGCACCGCAACCTGGGCGAGAAGGCCGGGCTGGTGGTCGCGTCGGCGCTGCTGGTCGACTACATCCTCACCGTGACGGTGTCCGTGGCATCCGGTGTCGACAACATCATCTCGGCGTTCCCGGAGCTCAACAATTTCCGCGT
The DNA here is from genome assembly GCA_025463615.1 of Microbacteriaceae bacterium. Next base: position 1,220 of record JAODAU010000283.1, read on the forward strand.
GGAGATCGCCGTCGGCTTCGTGATCATCCTCGCCGCCATCAACCTGCGCGGCGTGGCCGAGTCGAGCAAGGCCTTCGCCCTGCCCACCTACCTCTTCATCGGCAGCGTGCTGGTGATGATCATCACCGGGCTGGTGCGCACCGCCCTCGGCGACGCCCCGCTCGCCGCCTCCGCCGGCTATGCGATCAAGAACCCCGAGAGCCTCACCGGCATCGCCTTCGTGCTCCTTCTGTTGCGCGCCTTCGCCAGCGGATGCAGCGCCCTCACCGGTGTCGAGGCCGTCGCGAACGGCGTGCAGGCGTTCCGTCGCCCCAAGATCAAGAACGCGCAGAAGACGCTCGTGCTGATGGGATCGATCGCCATCGTGCTGTTCATCGGCATCATGGCCATCGCGCTCATCAGCAAGGTGCATTACGCGGAGAGCGCGTGCGACCTGCAGGGCTTCAAGAACTGCCTGACCGCGCCGCAGACCAGCGTGATCTCCCAAATCGCCGCCGCCACCTTCCCGGGCGCCGGCTATTTCATGTTCTACATCATCCAGGGCGCCACGGCCCTGGTGCTGCTGCTCGCCGCCAACACCGCGTTCAACGGGTTCCCACTGCTCGGATCGGTGCTCGCGCGCGACAACTATGCCCCCAAGTCGCTGCAGACGCGCGGTGACCGCCTGGTGTACTCCAACGGGGTGCTCGTCCTGAGCGGGTTCGCGATCCTGCTGCTCATCGTCTACCGAGCCAACCTCACCCAGCTGATCCAGCTCTACATCATCGGCGTGTTCGTCTCCTTCACGCTCGGCCAGACCGGCATGGTCGTGCACTGGACCAAGATGCTGCGCGAGGGCTGCGCCAACCGCGGGCAGGTCTATCGCTCGCGCGCCGTGAACATGACCGGCGCGATCTTCACCGGGATCGTGCTCATCGTGGTCACGATCACCAAGTTCACGCACGGCGCCTGGCTGGTGTTCGCCATCATGCCGGTGCTCTTCTTCCTGATGCTGCGCATCAACCGGTACTACGGGCAGGTCGCGCGCGGCATCGAGGTCGACCCCACCACGACCTTCGGCGCCACGGGCGACCACGCGCTCGTGCTGGTCGGCAAGATGCAGAAGCCCACGCTGAAGGCGCTCGACTACGCGATCGCTGCGCGCCACGAGAGCATCGAGGCGATCCACGTCAACATCGACGACGAGGCCTCCGAGGCGCTGTCGAAGCAGTGGGATGCGATGAACATCAAGGTGCCGCTGCGCATCGTGCCGTCGCCGTACCGCGACATCTCGATGCCGCTCATCAAGTACATCAAGGCGCGCAGGGCCGAGCACGGCTCCGAGGTCATCACCGTCTACACGCCGCAGTACATCGTGGGCCACTGGTGGGAGAACCTCCTCCACAACCACAAGGCCCGCCGCATCCGGCAGAAGCTCATGCTCTGCCACGGCGTCACCATCGCCCTCGTGCCGTGGCTGCTCGACTCGTCGAAGCAGCTGTACACGCGCCAGTACCGCCCGCTGCCGGGAGACATCCGCCGCGGTGAGCCGCGCCGGCCGGTCATGCGCAAGCCGCTCCCGCCGGCAGCGCCCGTGCGTCGCGTTTCCGCTGGACCCGAGGGTTCGAGCGAGAGCCAGATCGACATCGCGGCGCGGGCCGAACGGGCGCGCACGGCCACCGCTACCGCCACCAAGAAGAAACCGCCGGTCAAGACCGCGCCCGCCGCCGTGGCGAGCACGACGAAGGCGCCCGCCGCCGCGAAGAAGACGCCCGCGAAAAAGCCCTCGGGCGACAAGTAGCCGTGGCGGGGGGTCGCGCGGGCTGGCGTGAGGTCCTCGCCGTCATCGCCGGCGCGACGATCGGCACCGGGCTGCGGCTCACCCTCGACACCGTCGTGCCGCACACCGACACGACGTTCCCGGTGAGCACGCTGGTCATCAACGTCGTCGGGGCGTTCGCCCTCGGCATCCTCGTCTCCCGGGTGTGGGTGCGGCCGTCGACGCCCGGCTGGCTCAAGGCGGGGCTCGGGCCGGGGCTGCTCGG
>JAODAU010000284.1 GCA_025463615.1 Microbacteriaceae bacterium
GAACCGATGACCGCGCCGCCGGACGCCCTCAACTCGGGGCGCGGGCTGCGCTGGCTGGAACCGGGGGAGCGCTGGGAGCTCTCGTGGGGCATCCGGTATTCTGGGAGCACCTAGGAGAGCTCTTCTCCGCCCGGTCTCCGATCACCGGAAGGACCCCGTGGCCACCCCCACCTCCCCAGCGGCTTCGCCGCGCACGCCGACCAACGCCGAACTCCGCCGCTGGCGCAAATACCTCGCCGACGAGCGCGCGGAGGCCAGCGTCTACCGCGACCTGGCCGGGCGGCGCGAGGGGGAGGAGCGCGACATCCTGCTCGCCCTCGCCGAGGCCGAGGGTCGCCACGAGGACCACTGGCTCGACCTGCTCGGCGACCAGGTGGGCCGGCCGCGGCGCGGCGACGTGCGCACCCGCCTGCTCGGCTGGCTGGCGCGGCGCTTCGGATCGGTGTTCGTGCTCGCCCTCGCCCAGCAGGCCGAGGCGCGCTCGCCGTACGAGAAGGATGCGGATGCCACGCCCGCCATGGCCGCGGACGAGCGCATCCACGGCGAGGTCATCAAGGGCCTCGCGACGCGTGGTCGCAACCGGCTCTCGGGCACGTTCCGCGCCGCGGTGTTCGGCGCCAACGACGGCCTCGTCTCCAACCTCGCGCTGACCATCGGCGTGAGCGCGAGCGGCGTCCCCGCGCACCTGGTACTCGTCACCGGGATCGCGGGGCTGCTCGCCGGCGCGCTGTCGATGGGCGCGGGGGAATACGTGTCGGTGAGCTCGCAGCGGGAGCTGCTGGCGGCATCCGCCCCGGACCCGGCCAGCGAGCGGGCGCTACCCAACCTCGACATCGACGCCAACGAGCTGAGCCTGGTCTACCGGGCGCGCGGCATGACCGAGGCGGAGGCGACCCGGCACGCGGCCGAGGTGCTGAAGGACAACTCCCTCGCGGTGCAGGATGACGAGGACGCGCACGAGGCTGTCGGAACCGGCATCGGCGCGGCGGTGTCGAGCTTCCTGTTCTTCGCGTCGGGCGCGATCATCCCGATCATCCCGTACTTCTTCGGGCTGGGCGGCTTCCCGGCGATCATCGTCGCGGCCGTGCTGGTCGGGCTGGCGCTGCTCGGCACCGGCGCGATCGTGGGCGTGCTGTCGGGCGGCCCGCCGCTGCGGCGCGCGCTGCGCCAGCTGCTCATCGGCTACGGCGCCGCCGCGGTCACCTACCTGCTCGGCCTGCTCTTCGGCACGGGTTCCGCGGGCTGATCGCGGGCTAGAGCGCGCCGGCCTCGTGCGCCTCGGCGGCCGCGCCGAACGACACGTCGTCGCCCTCGGTCGGGGGCACGGCGGAGTGCCGGGCGATCGGATCGCCCTCGGCGACATCCGCCTCGGCCTTCGCCTGGCCCTCGGCCGAGACGGCCGTCACTTCGTGGTACTTGTCGCGCATGGGGTGAAGGCTACTCCGGATCGGCCTCGAAGTTGAGCGCCAGCGAGTTCATGCAGTAGCGGTCGCCGGTGGGGGTGCCGAAGCCGTCCGGGAAGACGTGGCCCAGGTGCGATCCACAGCGGGCGCAGCGCACCTCGGTGCGCACGACGCCGAGGCTGGTGTCCTCGAGGAGCTCCACGGCATCCGGTCGCACCGACTCGTAGAAGCTCGGCCAGCCGCAGCCCGAGTCGAACTTGGTGCCCGCCTTGAACAGCTCGTTGCCGCACGCCTTGCACGTGTAGAGCCCGGCGCGGCTCTCGTCGAGCAGCTCGCCGGTCCAGGCGCGCTCGGTGGCCGCCTCGCGCAGCACGGCGTACTCCTCGGGCGTGAGGTCACTGCGCCACTGCGCGTCGTCGCGGTCGATCTCGTAGGCCACGGGCCCTCCTTCGTTTCGTCGTTAAACCTAACCAACGCGAGCGGCGTTCCGTTCCCGTGTGACGTTGTGCGATGTCGGCGCCAGGGGCGAGGATGCCTGCATGGACCTTCTCGGAATCCGCACCGTCATCTACCCCGCGCCCGATCTCGCCGCCGCGAAGGCGGCGACCACCGCGCTGCTCGGCATCGAACCGTACTTCGACCAGCCGTTCTACGTGGGCTACGAGGCGGCCGGGTACGAGTTCGGGCTCGACCCGAACGCCGATCCCGAGGTCGGCCCGGTCACCTACTGGGGCGTGCCCGACCTGCAGGCGGCGCTCGACGAGCTGGCCGGCCGTGGCATCGCCGGCGAGGCCGTGGACACCGGCGACGAGATCCGCGTCGCCACCGTGGTCGTGCCGGGCCTCGGCTCCGTGGGGCTCATCCAGAACCCGCACTTCGTGGCCGCGCCCGTCACCTCGTCGGGGCCGGGCCGCTGACCCCGCGCGCGTCCGACGGCAGCGCGGGCGACGCCGACTACGGCGCGATCGGGGCCGGCTACTCCCGCTACCGGCGGCCGGACCCGCGGATCGCGTCAGCCCTCGTGCGTGCCCTCGGAGACGCCCGGCGCGTGCTCAACGTCGGCGCGGGCGCCGGCTCCTACGAGCCGATCGACCGCGAGGTGACGGCCGTCGAGCCGAGCGCGTCGATGCGCGCGCAGCGGCCTGCGGGCCGCCCGGCGATCGACGCGACGGCGGAGTCGCTGCCGTTCGCCGACGGCTCCTTCGACGCGGCGATGGCCACGTTCACCGTGCACCAGTGGCCCGACCAGGCGGCCGGGCTGCGCGAGGTGCGGCGCGTGACTGCCGGGCCGATCGTCATCCTGAGCTGCGATCCGGAGGCGCTGGACCGGTTCTGGCTGGTGGACTACGCGCCCGAAGTCATCGCGACCGAGTCGCGGCGATATCCGCCGATCGACCGCATCGCGGACGCGCTCGGCGGCGCCGAGGTGATCCCCGTGCCGATCCCGCTCGACTGCACCGACGGCTTCGGCGAGGCCTACTACGGTCGGCCCGAGCTCCTGCTCGACCCCGGCGCGCGCCGGGCGAACTCCGCGTGGAGCTTCGTCGGCGACGACGTGCACGCGCGGTTCGAGCGCGAGCTGGGCGCCGACCTCGCGTCGGGGGAGTGGGATGCCGCGCACGGCGCCCTGCGCACCCTCCCCGAGTTCGACGGCTCGCTCCGCCTGATCGTCGGGTGAGCTGCCCCGCGTGAACCTTTTCCGCGCGGCGGGCAATACCTAGTGTGAGCACCGACAGCGACATCATCCTGGCGTCCCGGGCGACGCCGACGTCGTTCGGCGACCTCTACGACCGGCACGCGCCCGCGATCTTCCGCTACGCCTCGAGTCGGGTCGGCGCGCTGGCCGCGGAGGATGTCATGGCCGAGACGTTCCTCGTCGCCTTTCGTCGTCGCGCCAGCTTCGATCACCGCAGCGAGTCGGCGCTGCCGTGGCTCCTCGGGATCGCGACCAACCTCCTGCGGCGCCACCGCCGCGACGAGGCTCGCAGGTTCGACGCGCTGTCCCGCACGCCGATCGACGCGCCCGACGACGAGCTGTCGCGGGCCGCGAGTCGCATCGACGCGGGGTTGGAGGTCGCGCGGCTGGCGGACTCGCTCCGGGCCCTGTCGGCGGCCGATCGGGACACGATCCTCCTGTGGGCCTGGGGTGACCTCGGCTACGAGCAGATCGCGGCGGCGATGCGGGTGCCGGTCGGCACGGTGCGCTCACGACTCAATCGCGCGCGGCGACTGCTGCGCGGGGCATCCGAGAGTTTCCAGAGAGAGGACACGGCCCATGGACGAGCTGACAGCCCTGCACCGACTGCGTGACGACGAGGGGCCGGATGCCGTGGCCCTCGCCCTCGGCCGTGCGCGACTGATGGAGGCCGCGACGGGGTCGAGGGCGGCGCGCTGGAACCGCAGGACGGTCATCGCGTCGATCGCCGCCTTCTCCCTTGCCGGTGCCCTGACCGGCGGCGCGGTCTCGGCCGTCGCGCTCACCCGCGGTGATCCGGGTCCGTCGGTGCTCTACCGCCAGGCGCTCTCCTACGTGGGCCAGGGCACCGCCTACGGCACCCCGTTCGAGTTCGAGGGCAGCGGCGATGCCGCGGTCGCCCTGGGGATCGCGCCTCCCGGAGCCACCGAGGTGATGCTCGTCGTCGATTGCCGCACAGGGGCCGACATCGATGTGCGCGTAGACGGCGCTCTCACCCAAGGCGGGAAGTGCTCGGGCTCGGGCGGTGGTGCCACGACGGTGGCCGGTCGGGGTTCGCACACCCTGACCGTGACCGCGCACGACTCGCGCCGCTACGGTGTGCTCGCCCTGTGGATGAAGGAGGCGCCGCTGCCCCCGCGATCGGCGGCGCAGCTAGCCGCCCTCGCCGACGGCGTCGTGACCCACGACGAATACATCGCGGGTTACAACCGTTTCGCGGGTTGCCTGACTGCGGAGGGCTACCCGATGGAACCGACGGACCCGGCATACCTGGAGACGTATGGCGCGGTCGTGAGTGGGGCCGTGGACTCGGGCGCCGACGCGCGGTGTTACAGGTCCGAGTTCGATCAGATCGACTCGGACTGGCAGATTCACGTCTCGGCGGTACTCGACGCGTGCCTCGCGGCACATGGCGTCGTCGTCACGCCGTTCTGGAACGTCGCCGACAAGCAAGAGCACCTCTACCCGTTCCACCTCACCTTCGCGCAGTGCGAGGCGGCCGGGTACGGGGCTCAGAAGTAGGCCCGCTGCAGTGACCCTCAGCGCCGCCGCGCGAGCCAGCCGCCCACGGTCGCGTGCGCGACGGCGATCGCGAGGATGACGGCCACCACGAGCCACGGCGCCCACGCCGCGCCGAACAGCAGCACCACCACCGACAGCGCGATCGCCGGAATCGAGGATGCCAGCAGCCGCCGCGACCGCACGCCGTACTTGGCGGTCGCGAAGGACTGCGCGAGGTAGAACAGGGCCGACCCGCCGCCGATAGAGGCGACGGTGCCGAACGCGAGGTGGTCATCCGTCGATCCCTCGATCGCGCCGCCCAGGCCCGCGGCCAGCAGGATCAGCGAGAGCACGAAGAGGAAGTGGTCGATGACGAGCACGTCGCGGAAGATGCCGCCGCTCGCGTCGCCTTCGATGCGCTCGGTCTCCTGGGCGCCGATGTCGAAGTAGATCCACCAGAACGCGCACACCACCGCGAACGACATGAGCGCGATCGGCCACTCCACGCCCAGCCGGTCGAGGCGCACGGCCAGCACCAGCTGCACGACGGATTCGCCCAGCACGATCATGATGAACAGGCCGACGCGCTCCACCATGTGGTCGACGTCGCGCCGCACGCTCGGCAGCCCGGAGACGAGCCAGGCGATCTCGACCACGAGCAGGACACTCCACGCGATCCAGCGCCACGGCATCGGGATGGCGATGCTCGCCACCCAGAGCGCCGCGATGCCCGGACCGAAGATGAGCGGTCGCACGAAACCGGGCGCGCCGCGACCGATCCACAGCGGCCAGACCGCCACGCGGGCCACCGCGTAGCCGATCGCGAACAGCCACCCGCCGTCGCCGCCGGCCCGCGGCACCGCGATCGGGATGAGGCCCACGCCGGCCATCGACGCGAACACGAAGGGCCGGAACCAGGCCGGCGACGGCCCGGAGACGTTGGTCAGCAGGGTCACGTTGAGCCAGCACGCCCACACGAAGGCGAACAGCCCGAACACGATGGCGAAGTCGATAAGCCCCGGGTCGCCGTGCAGCCGGTGGGTGAGCTGTTCGATCACCACCACGAAGACGAGGTCGAAGAAGAGCTCGAGCCAGCCCACGCGCTGGCCGCGCGGTGCGGCATCCGCCGTCGTCGACATGGCGATCAGGCTAGTGGATCACCCGAGGTTGGCGCCCCCGCGGTACCTCGCCGCATAGTGCCGGTCGGGCAGCCGCGCGCCTTCGCCGAAGATGCGCTCGCGGAGGGTCTCGCCGGGCGTGTACGCCTCGCGCAGGCGGCCGCGGCGACGCAGCTCGGGCGCGACGAGCTCGGCGAAGTCGCGGGCCGTCTCGAACGAGTGGTACTGCCTCAGGTTGATGCCGTCGATGCCGGTCTCGTCGAGCCAGCGCTCCACCTTGTCGGCCACGACATCCGGGGTGCCGGCCACGAAGAACTGGTTGGGATCCCAGGCCTCGTCGACGGCCTGCACGAACTGGCCGACCGTGATGCCGAGCGGCAGCCCGCCGGCCTCGATCAGCTCGTGCTTGCCCTCGCGCTCGAGCGCCTCGCGCACCGTGATGTCGGCCGGGTGGGCGAGCGGCTCGAACGGAACGCTCTGGTGGATGAATCGCCCCTCCGGGCTCGCGAACTCCCGGTAGCGCGCCAGCTTCTGCTGCACCTCCGCGTCGGTGCGGCCGGTGATGATCGTGGCCATGACCAGGAAGCGGGTGTCGGTGGGCCTGCGGCCGAGCTCGACCGCGGCATCCCGGATGCTCGCGATGTTGCGCGCCAGCGCCCCCGGCGGGCGGTCCGCCGTGAACAGCACCTCGGCGTGCTTCGCGGCGAACGCGGTGCCCGCCTTCGACGCGCTGGCCTGGAACAGCAGCGGGGTGCGCTGCGGCGACGGCTCCGAGAGGTGTGGACCCTGCACGCTGAAGTGCTCGCCCACGTGGTCGATCCTGCGCACCTTCGATGGATCGGTGTAGAGGCCGCGCTCGCGATCGACCACGACCGCGTCGTCGTCCCACGAGCCCTCCCAGAGCTTGTAGACGACATCCATGAACTCGTCGGCGATCTCGTACCGGGTGTCGTGCGGGATCTGGTCGGCGAGGCCGAAGTTGCGCGCGGCGTTGGGCAGGTAGGAGGTGACGATGTTCCAGCCGACGCGGCCCTTGGTGAGGTGGTCGAGCGTGCTCATGCGCCGGGCGAACGCGAACGGCGGCTCGTAGCTGGTGGAGAACGTGACGCCGAAGCCCACGCTGTCGGTGACGGCCGCCATCGCCGGGATGACGAGCAGCGGGTCGTTGTTGGGGATCTGGAGCCCCTCGGCGATGGCCGGATCCGCGCTGCCCCTGTAGACGTCGTAGGCGCCCACCACGTCGGCGATGAAGATCGAGTCGAAGCCGCCGGCCTCGGCGATCTGGGCGAGCTCGGTCCAGTAGTCGAGGTCCTTGTAGAACTCGCGGTGGTTGCCGGGGAGGCGCCAGAGGCCGTGCGTGATGTGGCCGGGCGTGTTCATCTCGAACAGGTTGACGATGAGGCGCTTCGGCTCGGTCATTTCGCGGCGCTCGTCTCAGTCGGAGTCTGCACGAGGTTCCACTGCGGGTCCTGGCCGTTCAGCTCGAAGTCGCCGATCGACCGCCTGCGCTGGATCGCCGGGTTGTGGGATGCGATGGTGCGCGCGTTGCGCCAGTGGCGGTCGAGCGCGAAACCGGTGCCCACCGCCGACGCGCCGCCCACCTCGAACAGCTCGGAGGTGGCGGCGATGACGATCGGCAGCACGATCTGCTGCGCGCGGTAGACGTCGAGCCGGGCATCCAGCAGCGGGCGCTCGTCGGTGTCGCCGGCGAGGCGGGCGTCGATCGCGCGGTCGAGGGTGCGGGCGGCGCCCAGCACGATGGTGCGGGCGGCGAACGCCGAGCTCGACAGCTGGCCCACCACGGTCTGCACGAGGTGGTTCTCGCGCGGCAGCGCCTGGCCGGCGTAGCCCCAGATGCGGCTGCGCGGCTGCACGAACGCGACCGTGTCGTCGAGCGCGTTCTGTGCGACGCCCGCCGCGACCGCCAGCAGCACGAGCTGGAAGACGGAGGCGATGTAGGCGTCGCGGCCGGGGTCCTTCGGGTAGGGGCGCACGTCGGCGGGGTCGATCGCGGCATCCTCGAACACGGTCGTGCCGCTGCCGGTGAGGCGCTGTCCGAAGCCGTCCCAGTCGTCGATCGAGGTGACGCCCGGGTCGGCGGATGCCGCCAGCACCTGCACCTCCTCCTCCCCGTCGAGCGCGGCGAGGTCGATCCAATCGGCGTAGATGCTGCCGGTCGTGTAGAACTTGCGGCCGTTGAGCCGGATGCCGTCCGCATCGCGGCGCAGCTCGGTCGAGACGGCGGAGGTCGCCGACCGCTCCGACTGCGCGTTGCCGAACAGGGCCCCGTCGAGCACCCGGCCGAACCACTTGCGCTTGACCGCCTCGTCCGGCTCCAGGATCAGCTGTTCGACGAAGCCGAGGTGCCCGCGGAACACGTGCGCGATGTTCGAGTCGACCGCCGCGAGCCGGATGAGGCGCGTGAACGTCGTCTCGAGCGACGCCCCGTCGCCGCCGTACGCGACCGGGATGCGCGACGAGCCGAACCCGGTCGCGGCGACCCGGCGCACCAGGTCGTAGGGGAGCTCGCGGTCGCGTTCGCGCGCGGCGGCGCCCTCGCGGATCTCGAGCAGCAGCTCGTCGAAGAGCGCGTCGTCGAAGGTGGTGGTCCGGTCTGTCACCCGTCCACCCTACGGACGGATCGGGGTACAGACGGGGCCCATCGGACATCCACCGAAACACTTCGACACACTCCGAAACATCGCTTGCGTCGTTCATTGCGCAATGTGTCGGCCGAGCGCGACTCGGTTTCTTGAATCGGTTTAACGTCACAGGGCAGCACCCCACAAGCAGAGGATTCCCATGTCACGTCGAACCCGAACACTGAAGCTCGCCGCCGCGGCAGCGACCCTCGCGATAGCCCTCACGGGGTGCGCGATCTCGTCCGACTCGAGCGCATCAGGGTCGGGCGGCAAGGTCACGCTGCGGTTCTGGGAGTACTACACCGGCACCGGCTCCACCTGGATCAAGGACCAGGTGAAGAAGTTCGAGAAGGCGAACCCAAACGTCACGATCGATGTGGTGCAGACCGTCGGCAGCCAGCAGGACCAGAAGCTGCTCGCCTCCGTGGCCACCAAGACCACGCCGGACCTGTTCCTCAACAACATCGTGGTCGACTACCCGTCGCTCGTGGCGGGCGGGGTCGCGAAGGACCTCACCAGCTACTGGGACGCCTACTCCGACAAGGGCCAGTTCCCGTCATCCGCCGTGTGGAAGACCAAGGGCAAGGTCTACAACGTCATGACGTACACGAACCTCATCGGGCTGTTCTACAACAAGGACATCCTCGACAAGGTGGGCATCACCGACATCCCCACCACCCTCGACGCGCTCCAGGCCGACCTCGCGAAGGTGAAGGCCGACGGCCGCTACGAGGGCATCGCGCTCTCCGGGGCCCCGACCGTCGAGGGCGCGTGGCTGTTCGCGCCGCAGCTGCTCGGCCAGGGCATCAACTACTGCAACTTCACCGGCTCCAAGGTGACGGATGCCTTCAGCCGCGTCGAGGACTGGTCCAAGAAGGGGTACACCCCGCTGGCCACCGCCACCTGGGACCAGAACGAGGCCTGGCAGCAGTTCTACTCGGGCAAGTACGCCTTCGGTATCAACGGCAACTGGCAGCTCGGCGGGGTGAAGAAGGCCTCATTTGCCTACGGCACCGGCCAGTTCCCCAAGCCCGACGGCGGCACCAGCGTCGTCTACCCGGGTGGCGAGGGCTACGGGATCGGCGCGAACTCCAAGCACCCGGACATCGCGTGGAAGTTCATCCAGCAGATGATCCTCTCCAAGCAGGGCGAGCAGAGCGTCTACGCCGCGACCGGCTCGATCCCGGTGCGGGCGGATGTCGCCGGCATCTCCACCCTCAAGAACGACCGCTTCGTGCAGCCCTTCGTCAAGGCCGCGGCCACGAGCGGGCAATGGCCGAACAACACGAACACGGCCAACATGCAGGTCGCGCTCGGCAAGGCGGTGAGCGGGGTGATCTCCGGCCAGTCGACCGCCGACCAGGGTGCCCAGGCCGCGATCAGCGGCATCAAGGCGGCCGAGAAGGCCGGCGGCGGAACCTGCAAGTGACCGCAACCGACACCACCAGCGCGGG
>JAODAU010000305.1 GCA_025463615.1 Microbacteriaceae bacterium
CTGCTGAGCCCGCTCGGCAGCTCGGCCACCGTCAACGCGGCCGTCACCACCGATCTCCAATCGGTCGTGCAGCCGCTGCTTACCACGAAGGCCGTGACGCCCGGCGTCACGCTCGACCTCACCACCGGCGCCGTGAGCGTAGACCTCGACAAGCTGCTCGGCGGCCTCAACAACCTGCCGGCCAACACCGAGGTGCTCAGCGACTCCGTGGTCAACCTGATCCTCAACTCGATCACGAAGCAGCTCGCCAGCCTGGTCGACCAGATCACGGCCCGGGTGAACACGGCCCTGCAGAACGCGAAGGTCGACCTGGATGTCAACGTGAAGGCGCTGAGCACCGTGGGCGGCAGCCCGGCGGTCCCCGGCAAGCCCGGCGTGCCGGCGGTGCCCGGACTGCCCGCCGTGGTGTGCAGCGTGCTGCAGATCCTCCAGCTGTGCACGCCGCAGGCCGCGACTCCCGGAACGCCGGCGATCCCGGCGGTGCCCGGCATCCCCGCCATCCTCGGCAAGACCCTGGAGTCGGATGCCGCGGTGCACGTGCACGGCACGGTTGCCCAGGTGCTCTCCGGATCGAACTCCATCGCAACCGCGAGCGCGAGCCTGCTCGGCGGCACCGTCAACGCCAACCTGAATGTGGGTTCGGTACTCGGGTCGCTCGGCAACACGCTCACCGACTCGCTGTTCGACGGCAACGGCGCGGTCAGCGCGCTCACCAACTCGCTCGACACCGGCATCGTGAACCCCGCGGTGACGGCGCTGACCGGGCCGACGGACTACAGCGCACAGGGCCTGCTCGCCGGGCTGCTGTCGGTGAAGCTCAACGTCAAGGAGACCAGCCTGCAGGGCTCGGGCGGCCTGGCCGTTCCGTCGGGCTCGCTGTTCACCGAGACCGCCATGCGGGTCAGCGTGCTGAAGGATCTCGGATCGGGCAGCCTCGCCACCCTCAACCTCGCCCAGGCGAGCGTCGGGCCGCGGGTCGCCGTCGTGACGGGTCCGCCCACGGAGGGCAACCCCACCGATCCGAACAACCCCGGGACGCCCACCACGGGCGACAACCCCGGCAACCCGTCCACCCCGACCGCCAGCACCAGCTCTCGCCTCGCCTTCACCGGCGTCGAGATCGGGATCATCCTGGCCGTCATCCTCGCACTGCTGGCAGCGGGTGCCTATCTGGTGCGGGAAGGCTACCGCCGTCGTCACCTCGGTTGATCCAGGCAGCGCGGTAGCACGCGCGACCGGGGCCGCGGCGCCCTGAATCCCGCGGTCCCGGTTCCGCAGCAGTGAGGCCCGATCCCTGGGGAGGGACCGGGCCTCACTCGTGCCCGGGGCTTCCTCTCCGCGCACATACCCTCGTGGCGGGAGTTGCGCCGGCTCGCGGCGGGCATATCGCGTGGCGGATGCGGGTATATCCCCCGCCACGAGACGATCTCCCCGCCGCAGCCGCCGGGCACCGGGCGCGCTCATGGACGCCGCGCGTCAGCATGAGTCAGCGTCGATCAGCAACGGTCGCTTCCGGCCGCGGCGGGAGAAACGCCCGCTCGCGGCGGGGATTCAGTCTCGTGGCGGCGGCGTGTCTCCCGCCACGACTCGATACCCCCGCCACTCGGTGGCTTGCCGCCCGGCGGCCCACGGGGAGCCGGGGCGGGTCGGGCTAGGCCGGGTCGGGCTCGGGCGCGCGCCTGCGGCCGAGCACGGCCCCGAGGATGCCGAAGACCCCCACCACCACGCCGCCGACCGCCGCCACGACGAAGCCCGACCAGGCATCCCCGCGGTCGATCGCGATACCCGCCAGCGTGGCCCCGCCGGTGAGTCCGATCGAGAGGCCGATCGACGGCCAGGTGAGGGCCTCGGTGAGCCGGTGTCGCTCGGTGCGGCTCTCGATCAGCGAGATGGCCGAGATCAGCACCGGGCTGGTCGCCAGGCCCGCGACCAGGATGACGACGGCCAGCAGCGGGATCGCCCGCACGAACAGCAGCGTCGGCACGATCGCCGCGAACACCAGCGACGCCACCAGCACGCGCCGCCCGGCGCCCCAGCGCGCGCTCAGCGGCCCGAACAGGAACGCGGCGACCACGCTGCCGACCGCGAAGCACGCGACGATCACCCCGGCCAGCCACGGCTCGCCGTCGGCGCGGGCGACGCTCACGGACGTGACATCCACCGCGGCGAACAGCAGGCCGATGCCCACGTAGATCGGCAGCACGCCGAGCACGCCGGTCGGCAGCCAGCCGGTGCGCGCCGGCCGCTCGACGTGTTTCGGCACGACCGGCGGTGCGGTCGCCGTCTGCACCGTGAGCGCGACGCCGCCCACGAGCGTGACGAGGATGCCCGCGGCGAACCCGTAGAGCGGCCCGGCGAGGGCGGCGAGGAAGGTGACGAGCGGCGGGCCGATCACGTAGACCGACTCATCCGCCACCGACTCGAGGGCGAGCGCCGTGTTGCGCTGCTCGGGCGCGTGCAGCAGCGCAGACCAGCGCGCACGGGCGAGGGTGCCGTAGTCGAGCGTCGTCGCGCCGACGAAGAACGCCGCCACGAACCAGAGCGGGCGCGGCGCCTCGAGCAGAACCGCGGCGGCGAGCGCGCCCGCCGACACGACCGACGTCACGAGACTCACCGGCACGACGCGGGTCTGCCCGCGCGAGTCGATCGCGCGCGACCAGAACGGGCCGGAGACCGCGACGCCCACGACGATCGCGCCCGAGACCCCGCCGGCGAGCGTGTAGCTGCCGGTGACGGCCGAGACGAGCAGCACCGTCGCGATGCTGGTGGTGGACCGGGAGAGCCTGCCGAGCCATCCGGCCACCACGAAGCGCACGGCGCCCCGGTGGTGAAGGATGTCGGTGTACGTACCCAGGAAGCGGATTGCCACGACTGACGACTACCTCACTGGCCGCGCGAAGACGGGAATGCCCGTCGGCTTCTCGCGCGACGCTGCCAGCCTAGCGGCCGTTAAACGCGAGAAGCGGGCGGATGCTCGCGCATCCGGCCCGCTCGCTCAAGCGAAGGCGCTGTGCCTAGTTGCCGTAGTTGACCGAGTAGTTGGCCGCGGCGATGCCGATCGCGATGTAGACGATGAGCCAGATGATCGAGATCGCGATGCCGACGAAACCGGTGATGAGCGCGGTCAGCCAGAACCCGCGGGCCGGCTGGCCCTCCCGATTGCGGCCGAGGAAGCCGAGCACGATGGCCGCGATCGAGAACAGGAAGCCCCACCCGCCGAAGAGGGAGAAGAACGCCCCGACGATACCGAGGATCATGCCGACGAGGCTGAGCACCTTCGACGGACCAGCGGCGGGGGCGACGTACGGAGTCGCGGCCGGCGCAGCCGGGGCGGCGGGCGGCACGGATGCTGCGGGCGGCGCGGGCGGCACGGGAGCTGCCGACGGCTCCGGAGGAACGGGGGGCAGGTTCTCGTCAGTCATCGAAACTCCAAGCGTGTTGTGAACTAACTTTCAGTTGGTGTCCATGCTGGCATCGTAGGCAACGGCCTGTCAACGAGGCTGGACAACCGTGACCGGCAGTGTAGAGTCCGCGCCGAATGCCAGCGACGACGGTTCGTGGCCGGCCATGATGAGCTGGGCGCCCACGCTGGCGATCATCGCGCCGTTGTCGGTGCAGAGCGAGAGCGGCGGGATCCGCAGGGCCACGCCCGCCTCGGCACAGCGACGGGCGGCGACCTCGCGCACCCGGGCGTTCGCCACGACTCCGCCGCCGAGCAGCAGGCGCGGCACACCGTGGTCGGCGCAGGCGGCGAGCGCCTTGGTGATCAGCACGTCGACGACGGCCTCGCGGAAGCTGGCCGCGACATCCGCGATCGGCAGGGGCTCGCCGGCATCCTCGAGGCGCTCGACGTGACGGGCGACCGCGGTCTTGAGTCCGGAGAAGGAGAAGTCGTAGCGGTGCTTCTCGAGGTCCTTGGGCTGGCTGAGCCCCCGGGGGAAGCGGATGGCGGCCGGGTCTCCCCCGACGGCGGCGCGGTCGATCTCGGGGCCGCCGGGGTACGGCAGGCCGAGCAGGCGCGCGACCTTGTCGAAGGCCTCGCCCGCGGCGTCGTCGATGGTCTCGCCGAGCAGTTCCACGTCGGAGACCAGGTCGCGCACCAGCAGCAGCGAGGTGTGGCCGCCGCTGACGAGCAGCGCGATCGTGGGGTACTCGAGCGGGCCCGTCGGGGTGGTGTTGACGCTGAAGGTGGCGGAGGCGCGATGGTCGGTCGCTGGGGCACTCGAAGCGTCCGTTGCCGGTGCCCCGAGCAAATCGGTCTCAGATGCGCTTTCGGCCCCTTCGAGAGCCTCGGGGATGGCCCCTTCGAGAGCCTCAGGGACCGGTACCGGGTCGGGCGCCGGCGTCAGGATGTCCGCCCCCACGTGCCCCACGAGGTGGTTGACCGCGTAGAGCGGCTTGTCCAGCGCCACCGCGAGCGCCTTCGCCGCGCCCACGCCGACCATGAGCGCCCCCGCGAGCCCGGGCCCGCTGGTCACCGCGATCGCGTCGAGCTCCTGCAGCGTCACCCCGGCCTCGGCGAGCGCCGCCGTGATGGTGGGGGTGAGCGCCTCGAGGTGCGCCCGCGCCGCGATCTCGGGCACGACGCCGCCGTAGCGCGCGTGCTCCTCCATCGAGGAGGCGATCACGTTGGCGAGCAGCTCGCCGCCGCGCACGATGCCGACGCCGGTCTCGTCGCAGCTGGTCTCGATGCCGAGCACCAGCGGGTTCTCGGCGTTCACGCACCCACCGCCGGTCGGAGCCGGGGATCGGGCACGACGAGCCGCATCACGATCGCGTCGACGTCATCCGGCTGGTAGTAGTGCGGCCGGGTGGCGATCGCCACGAAGCCGAGAGACTCGTAGAGGTGCTGCGCCCCGGGGTTGTCCGCCCGCACCTCGAGGAACACCTCGCGCGAGCCGCGGTTGCGCGCCTCGGCGATGAGGGTGTTCATGAGCGCCCGCCCGAGGCCGCCGCCGCGCGCGTGCTCCGCGACCGCGATGGTCTGGATGTCGCCCTCCTGCGCTCCCTGCGGCGCGAACAGCCCCGCGTACCCCTCGATGGCACCCGCCTCGGTGGTCGCGACGAGGTAGTGCGTGTGCGGGCTGCGCAGGTCGGAGAGCATCGCCTCGCGGGACCAGGCATCCGTGGTGAAGGTGCTCTGCTCGAGCGCCATGATGTCGGCGAGGTCGTCGGGGGTGGCGCGGCGGAGCTCCCACGTCATCAGCTGACCCGTTTCTGCGGGCCGGGCACCACGGCGTCCGGTGCCCGCAGGTAGAGGGGCTCGGGGCCCTCGAAGTGGCGGCCGTGCAGGTAGAGGCCCTCGGCCAGCATGCCGAGGGATCCGGCGCTCACCTCGGCGGCATCCACCCGGGTGAAGGTGGTGTACTCCTGCGGCAGGTCGTCCGGGCGGCTGAGCGCCGGGCCGTGCACGCGGATCGGCAGCCCCTGCTCGTCGGCGCCGGCATACGCGCTCCAGTAGACCTCGCGGCGGCGCGCGTCGGTCACGACCAGCAGCGGGCCGGACCCGTGGTTGGCGTAGTGCCCCCAGGCGACGCCGTCGTGGCTCACCACCCGCACCACGGGCTTGCCAGCGGCGAGCGCGAAGGTGTTGGCGGCGGCGATCCCGACCCGCAGGCCGGTGAACGGGCCGGGGCCCATGCCCGCGACCACGCCGGAGAGCTCGGCGATCGGCACTCCCGCGTCATCCAGCACCAGTCGGATCAGCTCGCCGATCACCTCGGCGTGCCTGCGGGTGTCGGCCTCGGTGCCCTCGGCGATCACCCCGCGGTCGCGATCGACGACGGCGACGCCGGTGCCGGCGGAGGTGTCGATCGCGAGCAGCATCAGGCCAGCTTAACGTCGCGCCATCGCTCGCCGTGGCCGGTGATCGTCACCTCGCGGGGCTCCACCCCGTCGTCGGTGGCGACCCCGCCGTGCGGGCGCAGGATGTCGAGCTCCAGCCAGTCGTCGGCCACGCCGTCGAGCATGCCGGCCGCCCACTCCACGACCACGATCGAGCCCTCGAAGTCGAGATCCAGGTCGTCGAGCTCGGCCGCGCTGGCGAGCCGGTACGCGTCCACGTGCACGAGCGGCGCGCCGAACTCGCGCGGGTGCGTGCGGGCGAGCACGAAGGTGGGGCTGGTGACGGTCCCGCGCACGCCGAGCTGGGCTCCCAGCCCCCGCGTGAAGGTGGTCTTGCCCGCGCCGAGCTCGCCGTTCAGCGCCACGAGGTCGCCCGCGCGCAGCAGCCGGGCCACGGACGCCCCGAGCTCCTCCATCGCCTCCGGGGTGGGCACGACGACCCTCACGACGTGTAGCCGTATTCGATGCGGCCGCCGAGGCGCGTCACGATCTCGTAGTTGATGGTGTCGGCGGCATCCGCCCACTCCTCCACTCGCGGGGCGCCGGCGAGCGGGTCGCCGAACAGGATGGCGCGGTCGCCGACCTTCACGTCGGCATCCCCCACGTCGACCACCAGCTGATCCATCGCGACCCGGCCGGCGACGGGGTAGCTGACGCCGTTGATGCTCACCGGGCCGCGGCCGGAGGCGTGGCGCGGGATGCCGTCGCCGTAGCCGAGCGGCACCAGCACGAGCGTGGTCTCGTCGGGCGTGATGTAGTCGTGGCCGTACGAGACGCCGGTGGAGGGCGGCATCCGCTTCACCGACGCGACCGCGGCGCTCAGCTCGAGCGCGGGGGTGAGGCCGAGGTCGGCCGAGGTCTGGTCGTCGAAGGGCGAGAGGCCGTAGACGCCGATGCCCCAGCGCACCAGTCCGAACCGCGCCGAGGGCACGCGCAGGCCGCCTGCCGTGGCGGCGAGGTGCAGCAGCTCGGGATCGAGCCCCTCGGCGCGAGCCAGCTCGACAGCGAGCTCGAAGGCGCGCACCTGCGCGAGGTCCGCCTCCTCCCCCGCGTTGGCGAGGTGACTCCAGACGCCGCGCACGTGGATGCGGCCGGCGCGCTCGTGCGCGACCGCGGCCTCGACCAAGTCGGCCCAGTCCTCCGGCGCGGCGCCGTTGCGGCCCAGGCCCGTGTCGACCTTGAGCTGCACCTCGGCGACACCGGATGCCGCGGCCACCCGGTCCAGCTGCCCCAGGTAGCTCACCCCGATGTCGACCGACCCCTGCACCGCCGCGTCGAAGTCGGCGCCGGGGTCGTGCAGCCAGGCGAGCAGCGGCGCGCGCACGCCCGCGGCCCGCAGCTCGAGGGCCTCCTCGATGGAGACGGTGCCCAGCCAGTCGGCCCCGCCGCGCTCGGCGGCGAGCGCGACGGGCACGGCGCCGTGGCCGTACGCGCGCGACTTCACCACGACCATGGCGAGGCTGTCGGGCGCGGCGGCGCGGAGCGTGGCGATGTTGCGGGCGACCGCGCCGAGGTCGACGCGCGCCTCGCGGAAGGGGCGCGTCATCCGTCCCCCTCGGCGACGACGTAGGCGATCGCCACGCCGGCGTCGTGGCTCATGCTCAGGTGGATGCGGCTGATCCCCTTGCCGGCGACGATCGCGGCGAGCGCGTTGTAGACCTCGAACCCCGGGTTGCCGAGCGCGTCGGAGACCACGGCCATGTCGTGCCAGCGCACGCCGGTGGAGTCGCCGAGCGCCTTGATGAGCGCCTCCTTGGCGGCGAAGCGCGCGGCCATCGAGCGCACCGGTCGCGGATTACCCCCCACCTGCTGTTCGCTCTGGGCGAACAGGCGCGCCATGACGCCGGGCGTGCGCATGACGGAGGCCTCGAACCTCTCGAGGTCCACCACGTCGACGCCGATCCCGACGATCATCTGTTACTCGACAGTTACTGACTTGGCGAGGTTGCGCGGCTGGTCCACGTCGAGGCCCTTCGCCGTCGCCAGCTCCATCGCGAAGATCTGCAGCGGCGCCACCGCCAGCAGCGGCTCGAACAGCGTCGACGCGAGCGGGATGCGGAACACCTCGTCCACGTACGGCAGCACCTCCACGTCGCCCTGCTCCGCGATCGCGAGGATGCGGGCGCCGCGCGCGCGGATCTCCTGGATGTTCGAGACGACCTTCTTGTGCAGCGAGTCCTTGCCGCGCGGGCTCGGCACCACCACGAACACGGGCTGGCCCGGCTCGATCAGCGCGATCGGGCCGTGCTTGAGCTCGCCGGCGGCGAAGCCCTCCGCGTGGATGTAGGCGATCTCCTTGAGCTTGAGGGCGCCCTCGAGCGCGATCGGGTAGCCGGCGTGGCGGCCGAGGAAGATCACGGATCGGGTGTCCGCCATCCAGCCGGCCAGCTGCGCGATCGTGTCGTGCTGCTCCAGCACGGTGTCGAGCTGGGCGGGCAGGGCGGCGAGCTCGGCGGTCAGGCCGGCCACCTCGTCCCTGGTCAGGGTGCCGCGCACGGCGGCCACGTGCAGCGCGAACAGGTAGATCGCGGCGACCTGCGCCACGAAGGCCTTCGTCGACGCGACCGCGACCTCGGGGCCCGCGTGCGTGTAGATCACGCCGTCGGACTCGCGCGGGATCGTGGAGCCCTGGGTGTTGCAGATGGAGAGGGTGCGCGCGCCCAGCTCCTTCGCGTATTTCACCGCCATGAGCGTGTCCATCGTCTCGCCGGACTGGCTGATCGAGACGACGAGCGTGCGCGGGGTGATGATCGGGTCGCGGTAGCGGAACTCGTGCGACAGCTCGACATCCACCGGCACCTTCGCCCACTTCTCGATGGCGTACTTGCCGAGCATGCCCGAGTAGGCGGCCGTGCCGCAGCCGAGCACCACGATGCGGTCGATGTCGTTCAGCACCTCGTCGAGGCCGGCCAGCTCGGGCAGCGTGACGACGCCGTCGTGGATGCGGCCGATGAGGGTGTTCGCGATGGCGGCGGGCTCCTCGCTGATCTCCTTCGCCATGAAGCTCGACCAGCCGCCCTTCTCGGCGGCGGACGCGTCCCA
>JAODAU010000306.1 GCA_025463615.1 Microbacteriaceae bacterium
CGATCTCCTCCTTGGTCTCAACCTCCTTGGCGTTGGCGATGAGCTCGTCGGTGACGGCCTTGACGGCCTTCTCGATTCCGCGCTTGAGGCTGATCGGGTCTGCGCCCGCCGCCACGTTGCGGAGTCCCTCGCGAACGAGCGCCTGGGCGAGGACGACGGAAGTCGTCGTTCCGTCACCGGCCACGTCATCCGTCTTCTTCGCGACCTCTTTGACGAGCTCGGCACCGATCTTCTCGTACGGGTCGTCGAGCTCGATCTCCTTGGCGATCGACACACCGTCGTTCGTGATGGTGGGCGCGCCCCACTTCTTCTCGAGAACCACGTTGCGACCGCGCGGGCCGAGCGTGACCTTGACGGCGTCGGCCAGCGTGTTCAGGCCACGCTCGAGGCCACGGCGGGCCTCCTCGTTGAAAGCAATGATCTTTGCCATGTGTGTTTTTCGTCCTTCCGGGACGTGAGAAAAGCAAACAGCTGTTGGCACTCGCAATACGGGAGTGCTAAACGATTCTGGCACTCTGGTATCGAGAGTGCAAGCTCACCGAATGCGCCTTAAACGAACGACGCCGCCCACACGAGGTGAGCGGCGTCGGCCGTGGAGAACTGAGGTGCGCTACTGCACCAGGCGCACCGACTCGGCCTGGGGCCCCTTCGACCCCGTGCCGACCTCGAAGGTCACCTGCTGGCCCTCTTCGAGCACCTTGTAGCCACCCATGTCGATCGCGGAGTAGTGGACGAACACGTCCTGTCCCCCGCCCTCGACGGTGATGAATCCGTAGCCCTTTTCAGCGTTGAACCACTTGACGGTTCCATTCGCCATTGATTAACTCCCTGCCGTGTTTCTGCGCGGTACCTGCGGGTATTGCGATTGCACCGGGTCACGAAAACCCGGTGGCCAGAAACTGAAGCCGGATGGTGCGACCAATCCCAGATAGTAATCAGCTTGGGGGCTTCGCGAAATGGTCAACCGCCCCGATGGGGGTCAATTTTCCCGTTCGCCGCGCGGATTAAACACGGGCGTAACACAGCGGCCCGGATCGGGCCATCCGCTAGGACTTCGGCAGCTTGTAGTCGCTGCCGATCACGACCACCATCGGCGACTGCGGGTAGGCGTTGGAGAGGCTGATCGTGCCCACCTTGAGCGACAACACCATGGCCCGCGCGGCCGCCTCGTTGGCCGGGTCGGAGTAGTAGACGACCGTCTCCTTGATGGTCGTGCTGCCCGCATTGGTGCGGGCCCCGACGCCCTCGGCCGCTCCGTTCCACCCCTGGGTGACGAGGTAGTCGCCGACCGAGTTGGCGAGGCCGGGGGTCGCCGTGCCGTTGAGCACGGTGATGGGGAGCGTGGGGTTGACCTTCGGCGCAGCGGTCGGCGTGGGCGTCACGGTCGGCGTGGGGCTCGCGCTGGGCGCGTTGAAGAAGGGGAGGTCGTTGAGCTTGCCGTTGACCACGAAGATGGCGAACACGCCGGCGAGCACGATCAGGCCGGTGGCGAGGGCCGCCCAGGCGAAAGCGACCCAGCCGCGACCGGGCTTCTGCGGGCCGCGGTGCGCGCCCGTGCGAAGCAGGTCTTCGGGCACGTCGTCGAAGCGGTCTTTCTGAAATGTCGCCATGGCTCTTCCGGGTCGATCGGTTGTCAGTGCGAGTCGGGACGGCCGAGGATCCGGGCGGACCGGGCCTCCGTGCGTGCGTCCCTGATGCGGAGCAGGCGCTTGACGAGCATGGGGTCGAAGGCGAGCGCCTCCGGATCGTCGAGCACCGAGTTCAGCATCTGATAGTAACGGGCGGCGGAGAGTCCGAACTCGGAGCGGATCGCCTCCTCCTTCGCGCCGGCCTGGCGGAGCCAGTGGCGCTCGAAGGTGAGGATGTGCGCCGAGCGCGTGTCGAGAGCCGTGCGTGCGGGGTCGCCGGAACGGCTCCCATCCGCTGCGCTGCCGGCGCGTGACGACACGGTTCTCCCTTCGCTCGGCCCCAGCCTAGGGGCGCGTTGCTGGGAGCCACCGTAAGGCCCGGGGCGTTGCACAACTGAGTGTCTGTTCAGAACCAGTCGAGATTCTGTCCGTGCGGGCCCGTGAAGGCGAGCGGATGCTCGTCCAGAGCCAGCACGAACCGCCCGGCACTTCCGCTCCCCGCCGGCAGCGCCGCCTCCACCACGGGCAGCGCGGCGCGGCCCTCGAGGCTGAGCCAGCGGCATCCGAGGGCGCGCACCTCCTCGGCGAACAGGGCGCGCTCGGCCGCCGGAAGGTAGACGAGCACGCCGCTGGTGATGACGACGAGCGTGGCATCCGTCGGCGCCTCCGCGGCGAGCGCGGCGAGGCTGGCGCGCGCGTCACCGGCGACGAGGTGCGGCGGGTCGGCGGCGGCGATCGCCACCGCCGCGCGCAGGCGCTCCCTGCGCTCGAACTGCTCGGGCGGCACGTTGGCCTCGAGCCAGCGGATGTCGTCGGCGTCGGTCACGTCGAGCGGCGCGAGGTCGTTGCCGGCGCGCCAGACCACCTCGGGCATTCGCGTCGGTATCGGGAGGGGGCCGGCCACGGTGCTCTCCAGCAGCACCGGGCTCGGGCCGGCGATGGGATCGAGCACGTGGTCGTTCCAGCGGTAGCTGTAGCGGTCGGGGTAGAGGCAGAGGCCGGCGCTCGCGCCCACCTCGAGCAGGGCGAGCGGGCCCGGGATGAGGGCGAGGGCGGGCAGCAGGGAGGCGCAGCGGCGGGGTTCGTTGGTCTGCACCATCCGGTGCGCCGCCTCGGATGCGACCTCGTCGGCGTGCGCGACGAACCAGTCACGGAACGGCCCGTACGCCCCCTCGGGGGCGCCGAGCAGGCGGGAGACCGCGAAGACCAGGGCGGGCTGGCGCTTCTGCAGCGGCATCCGCTCGATGAGGGCCCGCATGGGGGCGTCGGATGCCACGCCCAGCGCCCACCCCTCGTAGATCGCCGACTGGCCGCGCGCCTCGACCGACGCGTAGGTGGCGTACCACTCGGCGGTATCCCTCACGGGCGGTACATCAGGATGTGCGGCAGACCCGCCTCGAAGTAGACGTCGCCGTGCGGCTCGAACCCGAACTTCGCGTAGAGCGGCGCGATGTAC
This sequence comes from Microbacteriaceae bacterium, assembly GCA_025463615.1. The sequence continues at coordinate 3,085 of JAODAU010000306.1, forward strand.
TCCTGCGAGTGCAGCAGCAGCGGCTCGTGGCCGTGCGTGGCAAGCACCTCGGCGATGAGCGCCTGGGCGAGGCCCTCGCCGCGGCGGTCGGCGCGCACCACGACCCGGCCGATGAGGCGGCGGGCGTCGCGGAAGCTGGGCTCGGCATCCTCGATCACGCGGAGGTAGGCGGCGGTGCCGCGGTCATCCGCGATCCACAGGTGTTCCGTTGCGGGCTCGCTGTCGCGCCAGTCGAGCTCCTCCTCGTCGATGCGCTGCTCCACGAAGAAGACGTCGGTGCGGAGCTTGAGCAGCGAGTAGAGCTCGTCCGTTGTGAGTTGGCTCCACGCTTTGCGCACCACGGAACATTCGGTCATGCTGCCGAGTTTAATAAGGCGTAGGTTCCCCGAGAGGACGAAGACCATGGCCAAGAAGACCGACACCGCAGCATTCCCCGTCGCCAAGACCGAGGAGCAGTGGCGCGCGGAGCTCGACCCCACCCGCTTCTCCATCCTGCGCAAGGCCGCCACCGAGCGACCGTGGTCCGGCGCCCTTCTCGACGAGCACCGCACCGGCGTGTACACCTGCGGCGCGTGCGGCGCCGAGCTCTTCGCCAGCGGCACCAAGTTCGACTCCGGCTCCGGCTGGCCGAGCTTCTACGAGTCCATCAACCCGGATGCGGTGGTGCTGAAGAAGGACAGGAGCCTCTTCATGACCCGCACCGAGGTGCTCTGCGCCAGCTGCGGCTCGCACCTCGGCCACCTCTTCGACGACGCGTACCAGACCCCCACCGGCGACCGGTACTGCATGAACTCGCTCTCCCTCGACTTCAAGGAAGAGAACTGAGCGACATGACCGTCCTGGATGCGGTGAGCCGCCGCCGCTCGCACGCGAAGGTGACGCCAGCCGCACCCACCCACGAGCAGCTGCTGCCCCTCGTCGCCGCGGCCGGAACGGTCGCCGACCACGCGTCGCTGCGGCCGTGGCGCCTCATCGAGCTGCGCGGCGACGCGCGCAATCGGCTCGGCGAGGCCTTCGTGGTCGCCGCCGGACTCGACGACGAGAGCGGCGCGAAGCTGGCCGCCAAGCCGCTGCGGGCGTCGCTGCTCATCGCCGTGGTGGCAGTGCACCAGCCGAGCTTCAAGGTGACCGAGTGGGAGCAGGATGCCACGGCATCCGGCGTCGCCCACATGCTGAGCCTGCTGCTCAGCGAGGCCGGCTGGGGCGTCATGTGGCGCACCGGGCACCAGACCCGCACGCCGCAGGTGCGCGCGATGCACGGCCTGGCCGACAACGAGCAGCTTCTCGGCTGGCTCTACGTGGGCGGCCTGCCCGAGGATGCGCGCGAGGGCTCGAAGACCCGCATCGACCCCTCGGAGTTCCTCACGAGCCTGTGATCTCGACGCCCCTGGTGAGCCGTCGGGACGGGATCGCGGTGATCACCACGGCCACGATGGCGAGCCCCGTGCCCGCGACGGTCGTCCACTCGATCAGCTGGCCGGGAAGCGGCAGCAGGGCGTCGAGCACCAGCGACATCACCAGCTGGCCCGCGACGGATGCCAGCCCCAGCAGCAGCACGCCGGTGGTGCGCACCACGACCACCGCGCCCCCGATGAAGATCGTGCCGACCAGCCCACCCAGGTAGAGCACGGGGTTCGTCGGGAAGTTCACGTGCAGCCCCGCGATCGCGGCGTGCACGGCGAGAGCCAGGGCGAGCACGGTGGCGCCGACGAGGAAGTTGAGCAGGGTCGCCGTCATCGCGGAGCCCGCCGCCAGCCGCACCTGTCCGTTGAGCGCCTGCTGCACCGAAATGGCGAGGCCGGCAATGAAGGGGAGCACCAGCATCCACCCGGCCTGGTTGCCCGCCGACTCGCTGGAGACGGCCCAGCCGACGGCCACCAGCGCCAGCACGGAGCCGACGAGACGCGTGATCGTGATTGCCGCGGGAGGGGTGGTGCCGATGCCGCGGCGATCGACGATGAGGCCGCTGATGGTCTGGCCGGAGACGACCGCGATGGTGAAGAGGGCCACCCCGAGCACGGCCCCGGTGAGCCCCTGCGAGAGCACGAACAGCCCGCCGCCCGCGCCGCCGACCAGGTACCACCACGGCGTCGACGCGCCTCGCACGGATGCCGCGAGCCTGCGCACCCCGCGCCGCCCGGGCGACCACACCGCGAGCACGATGAGCATGATCACGAGCCCCGAGCCGAACGAGATGACGGCGGCGAGGTAGCCGTCGCCGAGCGCGCGCGACAGCTCGCTGTTGATGCGCGACTGCGTCGCCGTGAGCACGCCCACGAGCACCGCCCCCGCTACGCCGAGGGCGAGGATGGCGCGGGAGGGCTTCACCGTTCCACGCTACCGCCCGGGGGCGCGCTCCCCTTTCCCCGAGGGGCCGGTATCTACCGGTTCGGCGCCGAGTCGAGCCGTAGATTCGGGCCCCTCGCGGATGTTGGGCAGGGGCGCATCTGTACTATTGACGGGTTCGCCCCCTTAGCTCAGTTGGCCAGAGCACCGCTCTTGTAAAGCGGGGGTCGTCGGTTC
>JAODAU010000309.1 GCA_025463615.1 Microbacteriaceae bacterium
AAGACCCCGATCCGCTCGCCCCACACCGGCGACGGGACGAAGACCCCGATCCGATCGCCCCACCACGAAAAAGCGCAGTTCCGGCTCACCGCAGCAGGTCGGCGACCTCGCGCACGCGCCCAGTGTCCCGGGTTGCCCCGGCGTCAACCACGATCGGGTTCTCGTCGACCGGCGGCTCGAAGCCCGCGACGTGATCGGTCAGCACCGCATCCACCACGTCATGCCGCCCCAGCACCGCGCGGTTCGCCTCCACGCGCTGTCGCTGCAGTTGCGGGTCGATGCGCACCCACACGATGCGAAAAGGTGCGCCCGCCTCCCGTGCCGTCTCGCTCCAGCCGTCGCGGATGAAGCGCGGCGACCCCGTGTCATCAACGACGACATGCGAACCGTCGCGCAACAGGCGAGCGACGCGCGCATGCGCGATCCGGTTCGTCTCGGCCCACTCGGTCACCGGGATTCCCTGCCCGCCGTCCAGCCCGCGTTCGGCATTGATCGCGTCGAGGCTGACGAGCTCGGCGTCGAGTTCTGCGGCCAGCAGCGCCGCGAATGTGCTCTTGCCCGCGAACGAGAGCCCGCACATGAGCGCCAGTGTCACCCCACGAACTCCGCGCGGTGGATGAGGGCGGCCGCCCCGATGAGCGGCCCGTCGCTGGAGAGACCCGACGGCACGATCTTCACCTTGGTCACGAACTTGAAGCTGGTGCGCCGGGCCACGGCCGCGCGCATGTGGTCGAAGAGGTCGGGCGTCACGTGCGAGAAACCGCCGCCGATGGCGACGATCTCGAGGTCGACCAGGGAGGTGGCGGAGGCGATGGCCTGGCCGATCGCCCGACCCGAGCGCTCGATGGCCGCGATGGCCACCTCGTCGCCGTCGCGGTAGGACTGGCCGAGCTCCTCGCCCGTCGTGCCGTTCCAGCCCTGCAGCTGGGCCCACTGCACCGTGTGCGGTCCGGAGGCCACCGCCTCGACGCATCCGGTGCCGCCGCAGGGGCACGGGTCGTCGAAGCCGGCGACCTCCACGTGGCCGATGTGCCCGGCGTTCCCGGTGGGGCCGGAGACGGTGTTGCCGTGCAGGATGAGGCCGCCGCCGATGCCGGTGGAGACGATCATCCCCATGACGTTGTTGTAGCCACGCGCGGCGCCCACCCAGTGCTCGGCCAGGGCGATGCAGATGCCGTCCATGCGCAGCACCACGTTCGTGCCGTCGGGCACCGCCGCGATCACCTGGTCGCGCAGCGGGTATTCGCGCCACACGGCGAGGTTGAGCGGCGAGACCGTGCCGTTCGCCTCGTCGATCGGGCCGGCAGAGCCGATGCCCACGCCGAGCAGCGGCGAACCCTCGGGCAGGGCCGCGAGGGCGAGCGCGACGACCTCGTCGACGGCGAGCGCGAGCTGGTCCGAGGTGAGCTGTTTGCCTGTCGGTGCGCGGAAGCGGCTGGGGCCGTAGACGCCGCCCTCCGGGTCGACCAGGGCCGCCTCGACTTTGGTGCCACCGAGGTCGATGGCGAGGGCGTATCCGGTCACGTCAGCGGGGGAGCTCATGACGCCAGCTTATGGGAATCCGCGACTCTGCTCATATGAGCAAAGTCTGCAACATATGTTGAACACGGTCCCGAACCCGCCTACGCTGAAGGGGAGGGAGGCTGCCATGACCGACACGCAGGACGCGCTGCTCGTGCGCGCAGCCGAGCTCTACTACGAAGACAACAAGACCCAGGACGAGATCGGCGCGCTGCTGCGCCTCACCCGCTGGAAGGTGGGCCGGATGCTGGCCCAGGCCCGCGAGGACGGCATCGTGCGCATCGAGATCGTGCACCCCCGCGCCCGCCGCTCCTCCCTCGAGCGCGCGCTGTGCGAGCGCTTCGGCCTCGCGGATGCCGTGGTCGTCCCCGTCGCGGAGGGCACGGACGCGCAGGCCCGCGTCGCCCAGGCCGCCGCCGACCACCTCCAGGCCCTGCGACCCGCCCCGCGCATCCTCGGCGTCAGCTGGGGCCGCACCCTCGACGCGATCGCCCAGCGCCTCCCGGCGGACTGGGGATCGGGCATCGACGTCGTGCAGGTCAACGGCAGCGTGAGCCTCGTGGGCGGCAGCAACGCCGCCGCTACAGCGGTCGAGATCGCCACGAAGGGCGGCGGCTCGGCCACTCTGCTGCCGAGTCCCGCCATCCTGGAGCGCCGCGAGACGCGCCTGGCGATCGAGTCGGACCGCACCGTGGCGAGCGTGCTCGACCTGGCGGCCCGGGCATCCGCCTACCTGTACAGCGCCGGTGTGGCCGGCCCCGACTCGATCCTCGTCGACAGCGGCTACCTCGGCGCGGACGACGTGACCGACCTCGTGAGCCGGGGTGCGGTCGGCGACGTGCTCGGCCGTTTCATCGACGCGGAGGGCCGCATCGTGGACCGCGACCTCGACGAGCGTACGGTCGGCCTCGGGCTCGACGAGCTCCGCGCGGCCGCCTCGAGCATCGCGGTCGTCGCAGGGGACGGCAAGCACGCGGTCGCCCGCGCGGTGGTCGCCAGCGGCCTCTGCACCACCATCATCACCGACGAAGCAACAGCCCACTACATACTGGAGCAGGCATGACACTCGAACCAGCCGTGGCACTCGCCCCGGCAGAACGCGCGATCCAGACGATCGGGGGCGAGCTCACCGAGAAGAGCCTCCGCCTGCATCTCGAGGGGCTCCCGGGCGTGGACGCGGTGGGGCTGGAGGCCAGGGCCGCCGGCCTCGGCACCCGCTCGATCAAGACCACGTCCAAGGCGTGGGCGCTCGACACGATCATTCGGCTCATCGACCTCACCACGCTCGAGGGCGCGGACACGCCCGGCAAGGTGCAGTCGCTCGTCGCGAAGGCGATGACCCCCGATCCGTCGGACCCCACGACCCCGCAGGTCGCCGCGGTCTGCGTGTACGGCGACATGGTGCCGTACGCGGTGGAGGCGCTCGGCGCCGCCCACGCGAACATCAACGTGGCAGCGGTGGCCACCGCCTTCCCGAGCGGCCGCGCGTCGCTGCCGGTGAAGCTGGCCGACACGAAGGATGCCGTGGCCGCCGGCGCCGACGAGATCGACATGGTCATCGACCGCGGTGCGTTCCTCTCCGGCCGCTACGGCCTGGTCTTCGACCAAATCGTGGCGGTGAAGGAGGCGTGCCGCCGCGACGACGGCACCTACGCGCACCTCAAGGTGATTCTCGAGACGGGGGAGCTGAACACCTACGACAACGTGCGCCGGGCATCCTGGCTCGCCATTCTCGCGGGCGGCGACTTCATCAAGACGTCCACCGGCAAGGTCTCGCCGGCAGCGACGCTTCCGGTCACCCTGCTCATGCTGCAGGTCGTGCGCGACTGGCAGCGGCTCACCGGCGAGAAGATCGGCGTGAAGCCGGCCGGCGGCATCCGCTCCTCCAAAGACGCGATCAAGTACCTCGTGACCGTCGCCGAGACCGTCGGCGAGGAGTGGTTGCAGCCGCACCTCTTCCGCTTCGGCGCATCGAGCCTGCTCAACGACGTGCTGCTGCAGCGGCAGAAACTGACCACGGGCCACTACAGCGGCCCCGACTACGTGACGGTGGACTGATCATGACCTTCCTCGACTACGCACCGGCGCCCGAGTCGCCGTCGATCCTGCACCTCAAGAAGGAGTACGGGCTCTTCGTCAACGGCGAGTTCGTCGACGGCCACGGCCAGCGCTTCGACACCATCTCGCCGGCCGACGAGCACGTGATCGCCAGCATCTCCTCCGCCGACGCGCAGGATGTCGATGCGGCCGTCGCCGCCGCCCGCCGCGCCTACGACCGCACCTGGTCGAAGCTGAGCGGGGCCGACCGCGGCAAGTACCTCTACCGCATCGCGCGCCTCGTGCAGGAGCGCGCCCGCGAGCTGGCGGTCGCCGAGAGCCTCGACAACGGCAAGCCGATCAAGGAGTCGCGGGATGTCGACGTCCCGCTCGTCGCCGCCTGGTTCTTCTACTACGCGGGCTGGGCAGACAAGCTCGACTACGCCGGGCTCGGACCGAACCCGCGCGCGCTGGGCGTTGCCGCGCAGGTCATCCCGTGGAACTTCCCGCTGCTCATGCTCGCATGGAAGATCGCGCCGGCGCTCGCCGCGGGCAACACCGTGGTGATCAAGCCGGCCGAGACCACGCCGCTGTCTGCGCTGATCTTCGCCGAGATCCTGCAGCAGGCCGACCTGCCGGCGGGTGTGGTCAACATCCTCACCGGCGCCGGCGACACCGGTGCGCTGCTCGTCAACCACCCAGACGTGAACAAGGTGGCGTTCACGGGCTCGACCGCGGTCGGGCGCGCGATCGCCAAGTCGACGGCGGGCACCGGCAAGAAGCTCACGCTCGAGCTGGGCGGCAAGGCCGCGAACATCGTGTTCGACGACGCGCCGCTCGACCAGGCCATCGAGGGCATCGTGAACGGCATCTTCTTCAACCAGGGCCACGTGTGCTGCGCGGGCTCGCGGCTACTGGTGCAGGAGAACGTGGAATCCGAGGTCGTCGACCGGCTGAAGGAGCGCCTGCAGACGCTGCGCCTCGGCGACCCGCTCGACAAGAACACGGACATCGGGGCGATCAACTCGCGCGAGCAGCTCGACCGCATCCGCGCGCTCTCGAAGATCGGCGAGGAGGAGGGCGCCACCCGCTGGACCGCGCCATGCGAGATCCCCGCCAAGGGCTTCTGGTTCGCGCCGACCATCTTCACCGGGGTCGAGACGAGCCACCGCATCGCCCGCGACGAGATCTTCGGGCCCGTGCTCAGCGTGCTCACGTTCCGCACCCCGGCCGAGGCGATCGCCAAGGCGAACAACACGCCGTACGAGCTCTCCGCCGGCATCTGGAGTGACCAGGGCTCGAAGGTGCTGGCCGTGGCCGACCAGCTGCGCGCCGGCGTCGTCTGGGCGAACACGTTCAACCAGTTCGACCCCTCGTCGCCGTTCGGCGGCTACAAGGAGTCCGGCTACGGGCGCGAGGGCGGCAGGCACGGCCTGGCCGCGTACCTCGCGAGCGCGGGCCTCACCAACGCGGCACTCACGAGCGGAGCGAAGAAATGACACGGCTCACCGTCCCCAAGACCTACAAGCTCTACATCGGCGGCAAGTTCCCGCGCTCGGAGTCCGGGCGAGTGTACGAGGTCGCCACCACGAAGGGCGCCTTCCTTGCGAATGCGGCCAAGGCATCCAGGAAGGATGCCAGAGACGCCGTCGTCGCCGCCCGCGCCGCCCTCGGCGGCTGGTCCGGCGCCACCGGGTACAACCGCGGCCAGGTGCTGTACCGCATCGCCGAGCTGCTCGAGGGGCGCAGGGCGCAGTTCGTGGAAGAGCTCCGGTCGTCGGAGGGCCTCACCGCCGTCGCGGCCGAGAAGCAGGTGGATGCCGCCATCGACGTCTGGGTCTGGTACGCCGGCTGGGCGGACAAGTACCTGCAGGTCGCGGGCAACGGCAACCCCGTGAGCGGCCCGTACTTCAACATCTCGACGCCGGAGCCGACGGGCGTGGTGGCGGTGATCGCGCCGCAGCGTTCGTCGCTGCTCGGGCTGGTGAGCGTAGTCGCGCCGGTCATCCTGAGCGGCAACACGGTCGTGGTCGTGGCGAGCGAGGCGGCGCCGCTCAGCGCGATCAGCCTGGCCGAGGTGCTCGCGACGAGCGATGTGCCCGGGGGAGTCGTCAACGTGCTCACCGGCTCCGCGGCCGAGATCGCGCCGTGGCTCGCCAGCCACGCCGACGTGAACGCGCTCGACCTGGCCGGCGCCGAGGCGCTCGACTGGGTGGACCTGCAGATCGCCGCGGCGGACACGCTCAAGCGCGTGATGCCGGCCGAGTCCGGGGTGCCGGCGCCGAGCGTGGAGCGCGTCACCTTCTTCACCGAGACCAAGACGGTCTGGCACACGAAAGCGCTGATCTAGGGGCGGTACCGGGCGTCAGCGATTCGTCGTGGCGGGGGATACGCGTCCTCTCAGCGGCGTAACCCCGTCGCGGCGGGAGGCGCGCGTGGTGCCACGACGCGATATCCCCGCCGCAAGCGCCGAGACCAGGTCGACCGGTGGGAATGGATGTCGGTGGCCCGGCGCTTACGTCTTTCATGAGCACCCTCCTCGACACGGCACCGCCGACCGACTCGCTCGACGACCTGATCGCACGCCTTCGCTGGACCGTGACCGCCTATGAGTCGCAGGCGCTGGAGGCGCGTCAGCGCCAGACGTTCACTGGCACGCTGCCGACGTTCCACTACATCGTCGAGGG
>JAODAU010000314.1 GCA_025463615.1 Microbacteriaceae bacterium
GGAATGAAGGCGGCGCTCAACGGGTCGCTCAACCTCTCGATCCTCGACGGCTGGTGGGCCGAGTTCTACGACGAGCAGAACGGCTGGGCCATCCCGTCCGCCGATTCCGCGGGGGATTCCGCCGAGCGCGACAAGCTCGAGGCCGACGCGATGTACGACCTCATCGAGCACCAGATCGCGCCGCGGTTCTACGACCGCGACGCCGACGACGTGCCGACGAACTGGGTGGGCGCCATCCGTCACACCCTGTCGACGCTCTCGCCCGAGCTCTCCGCCGACCGCATGGTGCGCGAGTACGTCGAGCGCCTCTACCTTCCCGCGGCCGCCGCCGCGCGGCTGATCGCCAAGGACCGCTACGCACCGGCCCGCGCGCTCGCCGCGTGGAAGGATCGGGTGACCGCCGCCTGGCCGAGCATCCAGGTCTCGCACGTCGAGTCCGGCGGCGTCGACGCGGTGCCGCAGGTGGGCGACGAGCTGCACGTGCGCGCGCAGGTGAACCTCGACGGTCTGAGCGCCGAGGATGTCGCGGTCGAGGTCGTCTACGGCCGTGCGCGCGAGGGCGATCGCCTCGAGAACCCCGAACGCATCGAGCTCGTGGCGTCGCCGGAGGACCCGGCGTCCGCCGCGAACCCGCTGCATCCGGTGCAGTTCACCGGCACGGTGACCCTGTCGCGGTCGGGCAGCTTCGGCTACAACGTGCGAGTGGTGCCGCGGAATCCGTTGCTCGCCTCGCCCGCCGAACTGGGGCTCATCGCCGTCGCGAGCTGAGCGGTTTGGTCACGTTTTAGCCTCACCCCTGTTTCAGGGTCTGTAACTTATTGCACAACGTGTGTAATTTGTCTCTAGATCAGGAAGTCCGGGGGGACCTGCTTTCCCCTGGGGGGAGGGCGGAAGTCCATGAACAAGGTAACCAAGGCCGCCATCGCGGCGGCCGTCGGCGGGGCGTTGCTCCTCGGGGGAGCGGGCACGCTCGCCTCCTGGAACTCGTCGGTCGGAATCAACGGCGGCACCATCGTGGCGGGCAATCTCGTCGTGAGCGACGGCGGCGCGGGCGTGTGGACGGCGAACGGTTCGCCGACGCCGATCACGATCGCGAGCTACAGGGTCGTGCCGGGCGACGTGCTCACCTACACGAAGCCGATGACGATCACCGCGACGGGCAACAATCTCGTCGCGACGCTGGGCCTCGGGGCCGGGTCGATCACGCCGAGCAACGCGGCGACCGCGGCGGATGTCGCGCTCGCCGGCTACCTCACGAAGTCGGCGACGATCACGGCGACCGGCCCGGGCATCAGCGGCACCACGGTGACCGCGGGTGCGGCCGGGGTGTCCCAGTCGGTCACGGTGGCGGTGACGGTCACGTTCCCGAAGAGCGCGACCGTGGGTGACACCACCGAGGCGGCGACCAAGACCGGATCGGTCAGTCTCGACAACATGAGCGTCAGCCTCACCCAGAACTAGGGCGTTCCCGGGGCGGTTGACGACGATGGTCGCATCCACGGGGCTCCGGCGCGTCGGGTCGCGCCGGAGCCGAGCGCGCACGGCGGTCCTCACCGCCGCGGCGATCGTCGGCGCGCTCGGAATCGGGGCGGTGGCGACCGCGGGCACGTATGCGCGGTGGAACTCGAGTGCGCCGCTCTCCGCCGCCACGATCGCGGCGGGCACGGCAGCGCTCACGGTGACGCCGGTCTCCGCGTTCCCGGTGACGGCGCTGTACCCGGGCGCGACGAATCGCGGCGCGTTCACGGTCGCGAACACGGGCGACGTGCCCCTGCTGCTCGGGGTCGCGTCACTCGCGGGACCCGCCACCCCGACCACGTTCTCGCAGGCGATCACCGTCTCGGTCGGAGTCGACACCGCCGCGAACTGCGCGTCCGGCTCGTTCGCGGTGGCGTGGTCGGGCACGTTCGCGAGCGCGGCACCGGGTGCGATCGGCGTGGCGGCGGTGCCGGCCCACGGGTCGACGGTGGTCTGCCTCGCGGAGTCGCTGGCGGCATCCGTCGCCACGGCCGCGCAGGGGCAGACGGCTACCGGCATCGTGCTCACGATCAGGGGGACGCAGCCGTGAGGGGACGGTTGATGGCCGCGGTCGCGCTGACCGCCTTCCTCACGCTCGCGGGCACCGGCGTGGCGTCCGCGACGTGGACCGCGTCGTCGACCGCGACGACGAGCGCGACGGCGGCCACGGCATCCGTGAGCGCGGCGTACGCGAGCGGTTCGCCGTCGCTGAACGGCGTCGTCTACACGGCCGCGAACGTCGCCACGATCTCCACTGTCACGATCTCGAACACCGGCACGGCGCCGCTCGCGTACTCGCTCACCGTCACGGGCACCGCGACGAGCGCGACGACGTTCCCGCTCTCATCGGCCGGGCTCGCGGCCTGGACCGAGGCGACCTGCGCGACCCCGAGCAACTGGGGCACGTTCGCGGCGCCCCCGACGCTGCCGGCGGGTGCTGCGTCGGGCGCGGCATCCGCCTCGCTACAGCTCTGCCTCGCCACTCGGTTCACCGGCACGTACGCGAACGCGCGCGGGCAGTCGATCGCCGCGACGGTGAAGGTCACCGGCACCGTCGGCACGTGGACCACGAGCGCGAGCCTGCCGGTCACCCAGTCGATCCGCGTCGGGGATGTCGCCCCGCCCACCTGCTCCACCTCGCTGTACGGTCTGCTGAACACCCAGGCGACCGAGACCTGGGCCGCCGTCAACGGCACCGGGGTGACCTACCGGATCGTATACGCGGCGTCGGGCGCCGTGGTCGTGCCGACCGCGACCACGGCCACCAGCGCGACGTTCCAGTACACGGACCTTGCGGGCGCGAGCAACGCGCTGCTGATCCAGTCGATGGACTCGTTCGGCAGCGTCTCGGCGGGAACACCGATCACGCTCACCCGCAGCAGTCTGCTCAGCCTCGGCGTGCTCGTCTTCAGCGTCGGGTGCGGTTGATGCGCGCCGGCCGGGTGGGTGCAGC
>JAODAU010000334.1 GCA_025463615.1 Microbacteriaceae bacterium
GTGGAGCAGGGCAAGCTCGACCTCAGCAACGTGTTCGTCACGGTGCTCGACGAGGCCGACCACATGTGCGACCTGGGCTTCCTGGAGCCGGTGCAGCGCATCCTCGACGAGACGAAGGAGGGCGGCCAGAAGCTGCTGTTCTCCGCGACCCTCGACAAGGGCGTCGCCACGCTGGTGAACCAGTACCTCAAGAAGCCGGCCGTGCACGAGGTCGCCGGTGAGGACCAGGCGTCCTCCACCATCGACCACCGCGTGCTGCTCATCGAGCAGCGCGACAAGGGTGCGATCATCGAGCAGCTCTCCGCCGGAGAGGGCAAGACGCTGATCTTCGCCCGCACCCGGGCGTTCGCCGAGCAGCTGGCCGACCAGCTCGAGGATGCCGGAATCCCGGCCACCTCGCTGCACGGCGACCTCAACCAGTCGCGCCGCACGCGCAACCTGCAGCTGCTCACCAGCGGCCGGGTCAACGTGCTGGTGGCGACGGATGTCGCGGCCCGCGGCATCCACGTGGACGACATCTCCCTGGTGATCCAGGCCGACGCGCCCGACGAGTACAAGACGTACCTGCACCGCTCCGGCCGCACCGGCCGCGCGGGCAAGCAGGGCACGGTCGTGACGCTCATCTCGCGTGCGCGCCGTCGCCGCATGGAGGAGCTGCTCGGCCGCGCCGAGATCAAGGCCGACATGGAGAACGCCGCCCCCGGCGACGCCGTGCTCGACCAGCTCGCCGCGCTGTAGTCACCGCTTCAGAAGGCGCTCATCCCTCCGGGGGTGGGCGCCTTCGCCGTTTCCGGGCGAGGATGGGGTGGTGCGGTGGGTGGCGACGGTTCTGGTGGCAGCGGCCTTGGTCGCGCCGCAGTCGACAGCGGCCGTCGCGCCGCCGCCGTTCAACCCCGGCGACATCATCTCCGACGCGAAGTTCACCGACTCGCGGTCGATGAGCGCGGCCGACATCCAGCGCTTCCTCGAGAAGCGCGCGCCCGAGTGCAGCCCGATCCCGGGCGGGCCGGAGTGCCTCAAGGACTACCGCGAGACCACGGTGACGCGCCCGGCATCCACCGGCGGCCAGTGTGGCGAGTACACCGGCGCCGACGACGAGCGCGCGAGCGAGATCATCGCGAAGGTCGCGCGGGCGTGCGGCATCAGCCCGAAGGTGATCCTGGTGACCCTGCAGAAGGAGCAGTCGCTGGTCGACACGCTCACGCCCAGCGCCCGCGAATACAAGGTCGCAATGGGCTACGGATGCCCCGACACCGCCCAGTGCGACACCAAGTACTTCGGCCTCTACAACCAGGTCTACTGGGGTTCGTGGCAGCTGAAGGAGTACTTCCTTCACCCCACGCGGTGGCGGCACCACCCGGGCAGCGTGCCGATCCGCTACTCGCCCCGCGGGCCGTGCCTCTCGCCCGTGGTCAAGATCGAGAACCGCGCCACCGGCGCCCTCTACAACTACACGCCGTACCAGCCGAACGCGGCCGCCCGCGCGAGCTGGTACCAGCCCGGCGACAGCTGCTCGTCGTACGGCAACCGCAACTTCTCGTCGTACTACCGCGACTGGTTCGGCTCGCCGACCTAGCCGCAGTGGGAGAGGATGGGGGGATGCTCATCCGCCCCTTCACCGAAGCCGACACCGACGACGTGGTGGCCCTCTGGACCGCGTCGGGGCTGGTGCGTCCGTGGAACGACCCGCGGGCGGACATCCGCCGCAAGCTCGCGGTGCAGCCGGAGCTGTTCCTGGTCGCCGTTGATGGCCCGCAACTGCTTGCAACCGTCATGGCCGGTTACGACGGCCATCGCGGATCCGTCTACTACCTGGCCGTCGACCCCGCCCACCAGCGGGAGGGCATCGGGCGCTCCCTGCTGGCGGAGGTCGAGCGCCTGTTGGCGGACCTCGGATGCCCCAAACTCAACCTCCTCGTGCGCTCCGACAACCTCTCTGTGCTGGGTTTCTATCGCGGCCTGGGCTACGGCGAAGACCAGGTGGTGAGCCTGGGCAAGCGCCTCCTGCTCGACGAGAGCTGAGCGATAGGGTGTGGGCATGACCGAACCCGCCACGCCGCCGCCGATGATGACGTTCGGCGAGGCGATCGTGAAGGTCGTGCGCAATTACGCGCAGTTCGAGGGCCGCGCCGCGCGCCCGGAGTTCTGGTGGTGGGCACTCTTCGCGGCGATCGTGAGCAGTGCGCTCGGCGCCCTGAACCTCGCGACGCCGAACGGCACGATCGCGATCGGCTCGAGCCTCGCGTCGGTGTGGGGAGTGGCGACGTTCGTGCCGACCCTCGCGGTGACGATCAGGCGCCTGCGCGACACCGGCCGCCACTGGGGCAACGTGTTCTTCATCCTGATCCCGGTCGCCGGCATCATCGTCCTGATCGTCTTCCTGGCCGAGCCGACGAAGGCAGCGGTCACGGCGCCGCCACCCCCGCCCGCCGCCTAGGCCAGCGCGAGCAACGCCGCCGCGACCAGCGCGAGCGCCAGCCCGGCCCACTGCACCACGGCGATGCGCTCGCGCAGCACGATCGCGGCGAGCACGATCGTGCCGGCGGGCGCCAGCGCGTTGAGCACGGAGACGACCGAGAGGTCGCCGGTGCGCAGGGCGAGCAGGAAGAGGAAGGCGGCCACGGCATCCGTCGCCCCGCAGAGCACGGCGAAACGGATCGCGGATGCCGGCGCCGGCGGGAACCGCCCCCGCGTGCGCTGAGCTAGCAGGATCACGCCCATCACCAGCCCGGTCACGGCGAACGTGACGACGAGCGGCGCCGGCCCGCTGTCCGGGGGAGTCAGGTCGATGAACACGAGGTACGCGCCCACCGCTACCCCGGCCCCGAGCGCCATCAGGATGCCGCGGGCAGTCGGCCGCACGGCGCCCTCGCCCGGCACGAAGCAGATCAGGATGACGGCCACCAGCCCCACCACGAGCCCGATGTACCCGGCCGCGCTGTGCCGCTCCCCGATCACGAACCCGAGCGTGATCGGCTCGATCGCG
>JAODAU010000351.1 GCA_025463615.1 Microbacteriaceae bacterium
GGGCTGTCGGCGAGCACGGCGCGGGCGAACTCGCGCACCTTCTCCCGGCCGACGAGGTAGGGCGGGGTCGGCGCGAACACGCGGCCCTGCAGTTCGGGGTTCACTGGCACGGCCCAAGCTTAAACGACGAAGCCCCGGCGACCAGTGGTCTGCCGGGGCTTCGGTGGCGCTAGCTAGAGCGTGCTGCCTACTGGCAGCTGTCGCACTGCAGGTCGTCCATCGGGTCGACGGGAACCGCGTAACCGCCGACGAAATCGCTGTCGTTGTCCATGTGGACCTCCTCTGAGCCTGTGGTCTGTATCTGTGGTCTGTTTGCCCCCACGTCGCCTGGCGTTAACCCGGCTCCGTCGTGAAGTCCCACTATATAACCCGAATCACACCCGTGTCATTCCACTACATCTAGTGTTTTCGGCGTGTCGCGATTAATTCCGACAATACGGTCTACTACCGACAATTTGACACGCTCGGATAGTCTGGAACATATGGTCAAGGCAATAGCGAAGCTCGGAGCGATCGCGGCTGCATGCGCGATTCTCGCCACAGCAGCTATTCCGGCCTACGCCGACCTGGGCTCGCAGGCCGCTCCCGAGTCGCACGGCATCGCCGCGCAGAAGGTCTCGGTCGAGGCCACGGCAACCATCGTGACCGCCTCGCGCGACGCCTACACGGTGACGAAGCCGACGCCGCCCAAGGCATCCCTGACCTCGTTCGCCTCGGTCAACCGGTACACGGGGATCGCCCCGCCCAACCAGCCGTACAGCGGCGCGGCGATCATCGCCTATGCCTCCCAGTTCGTCGGCATCGTTCCCTACGGCGAGGGAAACAGCCCCACCACCAGCTTCTCCTGCGACGGCTACGTGCAGTACGTCTTCGCCGGATTCGGCATCAGCCTCCCCCGCGGCGCCGACCACCAGGCCGCGCTCGGCGTCCGCATCGACCAGTCGCAGGCCGTCGCCGGCGACCTCGTGTGGTGGCCGGGACGCCACGTCGGCATCTACGACGGCGCGGGCGGCATGTACAACTCGCCCACCTGGGGTCGGTACGTGGAGCACGTCGCCACCCTCTGGGGCTCGCCGGTCTTCATCCGCCTGCAGGTCTAGTCGACCCCTATGGCCAGCGTTCTCGCGCACGAGCCGGATGCCCGTCGCTACACCCTTCTCATCGACGGGCAGCTCGTCGCCCTCGCCGACTACACGATCAACGGATCGTCCATCTCGTTCCACCACACCTACACCCAGCCGAACCGGCGCGGCCACGGCTACGCGGGCGACGTCGTCGCCTTCGCCATGGACGACGTGGAGCGGAACACCACGCTCAAGGTCGTGCCGATGTGCTGGTACGTCGCCGAGTGGTTCGACAAGCATCCCGAGCGCGCGGGCCTGCTGACCCGATAGTCAGCGCCCGGTAACCTGCCGTTCGCCTGCCCCTCACCCCCGGCGGTCAGGCTGGCCCAATGGATCGCGCCATCGCGTGGGTCGAGTCGCCACTGCAGCTCGTCGCCGCCGCCGAGTGGGCGGCCGGGCGCGGGGAGCCGATCGCGGTCGCGCTGCGGGTCACCGGACCCCAGATGGCGGCCACCGCCGGCGAGCTGCTGTCGCGCGGCGCCCGGTTCGAGACCGTCACGCCGTACTTCGGCATCCCGTGGGGCCAGCTCGGCGCCTACCGCACGTGGGCCGTGGGCGACGCGTTCTCCGGGCAGTTCCGGCTGGCTGCGAGCGCGCGTTCCCCGCGCGAACTCTCCCTGCTCGACGACGGCGCCATGACGCTCGTCGCCGCGGACGCCCTGCTCGGCCGGGTTCCGTACGCCCGCCCGCACACCGAGGAGGGCCGCCTCTCGAGCGTGCTCGGCCGCTCCGCGCGGGAGCGGATGCTGCGCCTCGCCTCCCGCGAACGACTCGAGCTCGTGACCGCCTTCGCCCTGGGCGACCAGCGCACGACGCTGCTGGGCAACCGCGGCATCCGCGTCACCCGCAGCAGCTTCGAGTGGGTGCGCTCCACGGCCCGCCCGATCGCGGTGCCGGGCAACCGGGTGCTGGTGGGCAGCTCGCTGCCGACGGACCGGCGGATGCCCGTGCCCGACTACCTCGCCTGGGTCGCGGCCGAGGCCCGCGCCGGCGGCGTCGTGTACCTGCCGCACCGGCGCGAGACCGCGGGCGTGCTGTCCGCCGTGCGCGCTACGCCCGGGGTCCGGGTGGTCGAGACCGGCCTGCCGCTCGAACTCGTGTTGGCCGGCGCCCGCGAACCGCTCGAGGTGATCACCCTGCCGACGAGCGCGCGCACCACACTGGGGCACGTGCTCGCCGGCACCGGGTCGACGATCGTGGAGGTCTCGACAAGCTCGACCCGCTTTGGTCAGGCGGCGACGGGCTCGCGCACCTCCACCAGGTAGCGGCTGTACGCCGGGATGGTGAGGAACGTCGGGAAATCCTCGCCCAGCGTCGCCTCCCGCACGATCTCGGCCGCGTCGTCGAAGCGGTCGTCCGACCCGCGGTCGGCGTGGGCCAGCTCGGCCTCGAGCAGCGACTCCACGAGGTCGCGGTCGATGCGGTTACCCTCGGCCGTGACGGTCTCGCGGCAGATCCACTGCCAGAGCTGGGATCGACTGATCTCGGCGGTGGCGGCATCCTCCATGAGGTTGTCGATGGCCGCGGCGCCCACCCCGCGCAGCCAGCTCTCGATGTAGCGCAGCGCGATCGCCACGTTCGACCGCACCCCGGCATCCGTCACCGGCCCGTCGATGCGGAAGTCGAGCAGGTCGGCCTCCGTCACGTGCACGTCGTCGCGCAGCCGGTCGAGCTGGTTGGGCCGGTCGCCGAGCACCGCGTCGAACTCGTCGCGTGCCGTGCCGACGAGGTCCGGATGCGCCACCCATGTTCCGTCGAAGCCGTCGCCGGCCTCGCGGCGCTTGTCCGCGCTCACCTGCTCCAGCGCCCGGGCAGTGACCTCCGGGTCGCGCCGGTTCGGGATGAAGGCGCTCATGCCGCCGATGGCATATGCGCCGCGGCGATGGCAGGTCGAGACGAGCAGCTCGGTTTACGCGCGCATGAACGGCACCGTCATCGTGATCTTCGAGCGGTCCGGCAGCGTGAACGAGGTGCTGCGGCCGTGGAAGTTCTTGATGATGCTGAAGATGTAGTCCCAGCGCCCCGCGTTGAGGCCGGCGCAGTGCTCACGCAGTTCGTAGAGGATCTCCTCCATCTCGAACGCGGCCGGGATCGTCTCGATGAGCACGGTCGCGCGGATGGTGCCGTGCGGCAGCCCCACCGCGTTCTCCGAGAACGTGAAGATGTCGTCCCACAGGCGCGCCTCGAGATGGTTCTCAAGCTTGGCCAGGTAGAAGTACGGGCCGCTGCCGCGGGCGACGAGCTCCCTCGCGTTGTGGAAGAAGTAGAGCCCGAAGTCGACCAGCGAACCAGAGGCGGGCGACGCGATGCCGGCGTGGTCGACGAAGCGCAGGTGCTTCTCCACGAGGTGCCAGCCCCGCGGGCGCATCACGATCGTGGGGGTCTGCTCGCCGAGGCGGTACTCCTTCCCCTCGGCGGACGTGAAGTCGATCCGGCGGCGGATGGCGTCGAACAGGGAGGCCTGGCCGCCGATCACGTTCGCCCAGGTGGGGCTGGTGGCATCCTCCTGGTCGGCGAGCCAGACCTTCGCGCCGGAGTTCATCGCGTTGACGGTCATCTTCCGGTCGGTGGGGCCGGTGATCTCGACCCGGCGGTCCTCGAGGCCGGGGCCGGCGCCCGCCACGCGCCAGTGCGGATCCTCGCGCACCGCCCGGGTCTCGGGAAGGAAGCGCAGGTCGCGGCCGTTGTCGATGGCGCGGCGCTGGTGCATCCGCGCGGCGAGGCGCTCGTGGCGGCGGCCGGCGAAGGTCTCGTGCAGCCGGGCCAGGAAGCGCAGCGCCTCGGGGGTGAGGATGTCGTCGTACTCGGTCTCGGCGAGGATCTCGATCCTGCCCTGTCGTGTGGTCATTGTCTCTTCCCTTCTAGAACTGTGCGGATTCGGTGGAGCCCACGAGCGCGAGGGTCGCGCTCTGCGGGTTGAGCACGGTGGAGACCCGGTCGAAGTACCCGGTCCCCACCTCTCGCTGGTGTTTCGTGGCCGTGTAGCCGCGACTCTCGGAGGCGAACTCCGCCTCCTGCAGCTCGACGTAGGCGCTCATATGCCGCTCGCGGTATCCACTCGCCAGCTCGAACATCGAGTGGTTGAGCGCGTGGAACCCGGCGAGGGTGATGAACTGGAACGCGTAGCCCATCGCGGCCAGCTCGCGCTGGAATCGTGCGATCTGGTCGTCGTCGAGGTGGCTCTTCCAGTTGAACGACGGCGAGCAGTTGTAGGCCAGCTTCTTGCCGGGGAACTCGCGGTGGATGCTCTCGGCGAAGGTGCGCGCGAGCTCGATGTCGGGCTCCCCCGACTCCACCCAGAGCAGGTCGGCGTAGGGCGCGTAGGCGTGGCCGCGGGCGAGCACCGTCTCGATGCCAGGCGTCGTGCCATAAAAGCCCTCCGCCGTGCGCTCCCCGGTGAGGAACGGGCGGTCACGCTCATCGACGTCGCTGGTGATGAGGGTGGCGGCGAGCGAGTCGGTGCGGCCGATCACGATGGTGGGCACCCCCGCGACATCCGCCGCCAGCCGGGCCGCGTTGAGGGTGCGGATGTGCTGGCTGGTGGGCACGAGCACCTTGCCTCCCATGTGCCCGCACTTCTTCTCCGAGGCGAGCTGGTCCTCCCAGTGCACGCCGGCCGCGCCCGCCGCGATCATGGAGCCCATGAGCTCGTAGGCGTTGAGCGGTCCGCCGAAGCCGGCCTCGGCATCCGCGACGATGGGGGCGAGCCAGTCGATCGGAGTGGCCCCTTCGAGAGCCTCAGGGACCGGTCGCTGAGGCTCTCGAAGCGACGTGCGCTCGATCTGGTCGGCGCGCAGCAGCGCGTTGTTGATGCGCCGCACCACCGTCGGCACGGAGTTGGCCGGGTAGAGGCTCTGGTCGGGGTAGGTCTGGCCGCTGAGGTTCGCGTCGGCCGCGACCTGCCAGCCGGAGAGGTAGATCGCCTTCAGCCCGGCGCTAACCTGCTGCACGGCCTGGTTGCCGGTCAGCGCGCCCAGCGCGGGCACCCACTCCTCCGAGTGGATGAGCCGCCACAGGTTCTCGGCGCCGCGCTGCGCCAGGGCGTGCTCCTCCTGCACGCTCCCGCGCAGGGCGATGACGTCCTCCGCCGTGTAGTCGCGCTGCACGCCGTTCCAGCGGGCGTCGGTCTTCCACTGCGTCTCGAGCTGCGCCGCCGTCTGCGTCTGGTCTCCCGGTCGGGTGTCCATGGTGTCTCCTTACGTGTCGTGGTGACGACTCTGCGCCGGAATCCGCCCGCTTTTCCGGCTGTGAGTGCCAGAAGAATGCGACTTCTTCTATTCCCCGCAAGAAGCGGCGATGGCAGAGTGTCGGCATGGACACCGACGTCTCTGCACACGCGCACGATGAGGACATGCTCGATCAACTGACCATCGGACGCCGCATCCGCGAACTGCGCACCTCCCGCGGCATGACGCTCGATGCGCTCAGCACCGCGATCGGGCGGGCGCCCTCGCAGCTGTCGATCATCGAGAACGGACGCCGCGAGCTCAAGATCGGCGAACTGCAGAAGCTCTCCCGCGCCCTGGGCGTGAGCCTCGACGCCCTGCTCGAGCCGGAGGCGCCGTCGAAGCGCGCGGCCCTCGAGATCGCACTGGAACGGGCCCAGCGCGGTCCCCTCTACGCGACGCTCGGGCTGCCGCCGCTGCCCGTGCGCAAGACGCTGAGCGACGAGGCGATCGTCACGATCCTCGGCCTGCACGACGAGCTGCAGCGCCTGCACCGCGAGCGCGCGCTCACGCCCGAGGAGGCGCGGCGCGCGAACACCGAGCTGCGCCGCACGATGCGAGCGCGGAACAACTACTTCCCCGAGCTGGAGGCGACCGCGGCCGGGCTGCTGAAGGCCGTGGGGCACGACGGGGGTCCGCTGTCGCAGCGCGTGGCATCCGACATCGCCGCCCACCTCGGCTTCACGCTGCACTACGTGCACGACCTGCCGAACTCGACCCGCAGCATCACCGACCTGGAGAACGGGCGGATCTACCTCCCGGTCTCCGAGCAGGCCGGCGCCGACCAGCGGTCCACCCTGCTGCAGGCGCTCGCGAGCCACGTGCTCGGCATCGGTGAGCCGGCCGACTACGGCGACTTCCTGCGCCAGCGGGTCGAGACGAACTACCTCGCCGGGGCGCTGATGGTTCCCGAAGCCTCCGCGACGGCGTTCCTGAAGGCCGCCAAGGAGAAGCGCGAGCTCTCGGTGGAGGACCTGCGTGACGCCTTCGCGGTGACCTACGAGACCGCCGCGCACCGCTTCACCAACCTCGCGACCGAGCACCTCGGCATCCCCGTGCACTTTCTCAAGGTGCACGAGAGCGGCACCATCTCGAAGGCCTACGAGAACGACAGCGTGCTGTTCCCGACCGACGCTCTCGGGGCCGTGGAAGGGCAGACGGTCTGCCGGTACTGGAGCGCGCGGCGGGTGTTCGACGTGGAGGACCGCTTCAGCCCGTACCACCAGTACACGGACAAGCCGACGGGAACCTACTGGTGCACCTCCCGCATCCAGTCGACCGGTCGTGGCGCGTTCTCGGTGAGCGTGGGCACGCCGTTCGCGCACGTGAAGTGGTTCCGCGGCAGGGACACGACCAACAGGTTCACCTCGAGCTGCCCCGACGAGTCGTGCTGCCGCCGCCCGCCCGCCGCGCTCGCCACGCGCTGGCAGGGACGGTCGTTGCCGAGCCCGCGGCTCAACAGCTCGCTGCTCGCCGCGATGCCGACCGGCGCCTACCCGGGGGTGGACAGCACCGAGGTCTTCCGCTTCCTCGACGGGCATGCGCCTGTTCGCGTCGAGTGACGGATTGCCCTTGCCGGTGGCTCGGCGGAGGATTGGCTCATGGCTGACGCAACGGAAGAAGACGGCCCCGCGGTGACGCGGGATGAGCAACTCGACGGCATCGTGCAGAAGGTGTGGGCGGATGCCGCGCTCTACCACGAGGACGAGGAGAAACTGCTCAGGGGCTGGCTCACCCAGACGGGTATCGAGGTCGGCGACGAGGAGTTCCAGGGCCTGCTCGCCCGCGCGCGGAGGGGAGGGAACGTGCCCGTCACCGACTCGCACATCGGCCCGAGCGTGCCCGGTCGGGTGGAGCAGGCGCTGGGTGCGGTGCGCGATGTGGGCACCGGCGGCATCCACGTGGATGACTCCCCCGGCAGCCACCACCTCGCCCCCAGCACCATGGCCGCGCTGCGCGCCCACCACCGCGGCGGACCGGAGCAGCTCGTGTTCGAGGACGCTCCGGTGCCGGAGCCCGCGGCGGGCGAGGTGCTGATCGAGGTGTATGCGGCATCCATCACGTTCACCGAGCTGGACTGGGACGAGACCTGGCTGCACGACGGGGTCGACCGCACGCCGACCATCCCGTCGCACGAGTTCTCGGGCGTGATCGCCGCGGTCGGCGACGACGTGACCGGCTTCTCCCGGGGGGACGCGGTGTACGGGCTGGTGCCGTTCGAGCACGACGGGGCCGCGGCCGAGTACCTCGTGCTGCCCGCCGACATCGTGGCGAAGGCGCCCGCGAAGCTCAGCCACGTGGAGACCGCCGCCCTGCCGCTCGCCGCGCTCACCGCGTGGCAGGCGCTCGTCGACCACGGCAAAGTGCAGGTCGGCCAGACCGTGCTCGTGCACGGCGGGGCGGGCGGGGTCGGGGTGTTCGTCATCCAGCTCGCAGAGCACCTGGGTGCGGGCGTGACGACGACCGTGCGCGGGGCGGATGCCGCGTTCGTCGAGTCACTGGGCGCGGACCGGGTCATCGACTTCGAGACGGAGGCCTTCGACGCGGACGGGCGCACCTACGACATCGTGATCGCGCCCTTCGGCGGCGACACCCAGGAGCGCTCGTACGCGGTGGTGAAGCCCGGCGGCCACCTCATCACCCTGAGCGTGCCGCCCGCGCAGGACCGCGCTGCCGCGCTCGGCATCACCGCCACGTTCTTCATCGTGGCGCCGGACGCCGCCGAGCTCGATACCCTCGCCGAACTGGCGGATGCCGGCACACTCGTCGCGCCCGTGCAGGCCACCTTCCCGCTCGCCGAGGGCCGCGCCGCCTTCGAGACGCGCACGGTGCAGGGCAAGAAGCCGGGCAAGACCGTGCTGGTGGTCCGGGAGTAGTGGGCTTCTCGCGGGCCGAGCTGCTCGCCTTCCGGGGCGGCAGCATCCCCGACCTCGTCGGGCCGCAGACGCGGCTGCTGCTCGTGGGCATCAACCCGGGGCTGGCGACCGTGGCCGTGCAGGCGCACTTCAGCCGGCGCGGCAACCGCTTCTACCCGGCCCTCTACCGCGCCGGCATCATCGACCACGTGATCGACGCGGCCGACGGCTTCATGCCGGGCGACCGCGAGCACCTGCTCGAGCGCGGGGTCGGCATCACCGGCCTGGTGCCGTTCGCGACGGCGCGCGCCGACGAGTTGAGCACGGCGCAGCTGCAGGATGGCGCGGTGGCACTCGAGGCGCGGGTGCGCGACATCCGCCCCGCCGTCGTCGCCGTGCTCGGGATCACCGCGTACCGGGTCGCGTTCCGCCGGCCGGATGCCGTGGTCGGCGAGCAGCCGGAGCGCATCGCGGGCGCTCGGCTCTGGGTGGTGCCGAACCCGAGCGGGCTCAACGCGCACGAGACGATCGCGAGCCTGGCGGTCGCCTACCGCGAGGCGGCGGTGGCCGCGGGGATCGACGTCTACCCGTCAGTCGACCTGTAGGAGCCAGTCGAGCGACGCCGCATAGCCGCCGAGGACGGCGACGTGCCCGTCGCCGGGTCGCGGGCGCAGCTCCGCGGCGGGGATGATGCGCTCCAGCCGCCGCGCGTGGGCGAACGGCACCACGCGGTCGTCGTCGCCGTGCACGAGCAGGGTCGGCACGCGGATCTCCGCGGGCGCGAAGCCCCACGGGTTCACGAAGGCGAGGTCGTCATCCACGATGCCCTCCTCGCCCCAGGCCGCGGCCG
This sequence comes from Microbacteriaceae bacterium, assembly GCA_025463615.1. The sequence continues at coordinate 9,056 of JAODAU010000351.1, forward strand.
CGCCGACCTCGTTGCCCAGTTTCACCCAGTCGCCCTCGAGCGCCGCGTAGTCGCGGGCGTTGAAGCTATCGGGGTCGAACTCCTCGGCGAACGCCTCGCGGGCGGCGCGCCCCTCGACCGCCGCGCGCAGGCTGGGGCCGCCGCCGGCCATACCCGCGAACCAGTCCTCGCCGTCGAAGGGGGCGAGGCTGGCGAAGGTGATCGCCGCGGTGACCCGATCCGGCAGCAGCGCCGCGCAGGCGAGCGCGTGCGGGCCGCCGCCCGAGTAGCCCAGCACGGCGAAGCGGTCGAGGCCGAGGGTGTCGGCGAGGGTGCGGACATCCGCCGCCGCGTCGCGCACGGTGCGCCCGCGCTGCGGGGTCGAGCCGCCGTAGCTGGGCCGTGCGTAGCCGACCAGCCGGATGCCGCGATCCGCCGCCTCGCGCAGCAGCGGCTCGAACAGCCCGCCCGTCGACGGCGAGCCGGGCTGCCAGATGACGGTCGTGTCGCCCACGCCGGTGTCGTACGCGCGGAGGTTGCGCCCGTCGGCCAGGGCGATGTCGTGTGCCTGCGTCATCCCCCCATCCTTCCCCTCCCTCCCTCGAGTGGGCGATATTTGTACTCACGAAGGGCCCCTGAGGACAAATATCGCCCACTCGGGGTTGGGGGGTTCGCCCTCAGCAGAACGAAAAGTCTGCAGTCCGTGCAATTATTGGCTGAGAACCTCCCTGGCGCGATGACGCACCGACCGCCGTTTCGCCGCCTGTCAGGAGCGCACGCATGACACAGACCCTCCCCTCCGCCGCCGCACCGGTCGTGAGCCCGCGCCGCTGGTGGATCCTCGCCACCGTCGCCCTCGCGCAGCTCATGGTCGTGCTCGACAACTCGGTGGTGAACATCGCGCTGCCGTCGGCGCAGAAGGACCTCGGCTTCACCATCGGCGAGCGCCAGTGGATCGTGACCGCCTACTCGCTCGCCTTCGGCAGCCTGCTGCTGCTCGGGGGTCGGCTCAGCGACATCATCGGCCGCAAGACCACGTTCATCATCGGGCTGATCGGCTTCGCCGGGTCATCCGCGCTGGGCGGCGCGGCCGCGAGCTTCGGAACGCTCGTCGCGGCCCGCGCGATGCAGGGCGCGTTCGGCGCCCTGCTGGCCCCCACCGCGCTGGCCGTGCTGACCACCACCTTCACCATCCCCAAGGAGCGGGCGCGCGCGTTCGGCATCTTCGGGGCCATCGCGGGCGCGGGGGGCGCCCTCGGCCTGCTGCTCGGCGGGGCGCTGACCCAGTACGCGAGCTGGCGCTGGAGCCTCTACGTCAACGTGTTCTTCGCGGTCGCCGCGGTGATCGGCGCCATCATCTTCGTGCGGTCGCAGAAGCGCGAGGGCGAGCGCCCCCGCCTCGACGTGCCCGGCACCATCCTCATCAGCGGCGGCCTGTTCTCGCTCGTGTTCGGGTTCTCCAACGCGGAGACCGACGGCTGGAACGCGTTCGACTCGTGGGGATTCCTGGGGCTCGCCGGCATCCTGCTGATCGCGTTCGTGGTCTGGCAGCTGCGCGCCTCGCACCCGCTGCTGCCGCTCTCGGTGATCCTCAACCGCAACCGGGGCGCCGCGTTCCTCTCGATCCTCATCGCCGGCGCGGGCACCTTCGCGCTGTTCCTCTTCTTCACCTACTACCTGCAGTCGTCGCTCGGCTTCTCGCCGCTGCAGACCGGCCTCGCGTTCCTGCCGATGATCGGCGCGCTGATCCTGGCCGCGCAGCTCGGAACCAACTTCCTCAACCCGCGGTTCGGGCCGAAGGTGCTGGTGCCGATCGGGATGCTGCTGGTGGCGACCGGACTCGTCTTCCTCACGCACCTCGACGCGTCGAGCGTCTACGCGCGCGACATCCTTCCGCCGCTGATCGTCATGGGCCTCGGCATGGGATCGATCATGCCCCCGTCTATCCAGACCGCGACGCTCGGCGTCGACCGGCACTTCGCCGGGGTCGCCTCGGCCCTGGTGAGCACGAGCCAGCAGGTCGGCGGATCGATCGGCACCTCGCTGCTCAACACCATCGCGGCCAGCGCGGCCACCGCGTACGTGGCAGCCCACGTGCCGCCGACGCCGATCGTGGCGGCGGATGCCGCGATCCACAGCTACACGGTCGTGTACTGGGTGGCGGCGAGCTTCTTCGTCGGCGGCGCGATCCTCGCGGCGCTGCTGTTCCGGCGGCGGGTGCCTGCCCTTCGAGAGCCTCAGGGACCGGGGTCACCCCAGGGACCGGTGACGGCGGAGGATGCCGCGCCGGTGGGGGCGCACTAGTTCGTCGGGCCCCTTCGAGAGCCTCAGGGACCGGCTCGGTAGCTCTGCACCGCCGGGTCGTAGGTCGCGACCGCGAGCGTCGTGTCGCTCTGGCCGTAGTAGGCCAGCCAGCGCCCGTGGAACTCGACCAGGCCCTCGACGAACGTGACGTTCGACACCATGCCGTGCGTGTCCTCGAAGGTCTGCGGCTGCAGCCACGGCACGGTCGAGCGCGCGATGACCGTCGTGGGGTCGGACAGCGCGACGGCGAACTGGCCGCAGCGGTAGTCGACATCCGTCATCGAGGTCGCGCTGGCGTTGTTCATGAGGAACACGAGCAGGCCGTTGTCGGTGACCACCGGCGGCGCACCGATCTCGACGAGGGTGCCGTCCCACGACCCCGGGGTCGGCGAGTAGATCGGCGCGGCATCCGGCGCGATCGTCCAGTGCAGCAGGTCGGTGGAGGTCGCGACGTAGATCGCGCCCTCGCCGAAGTAGAGGTAGTAGACCCCGTCGACAGGCGATGGATGGATGACCCCCGCCTTGTTCCACGGCTTGTCCGGGCCGTACGGCAGCGTGCTCCACGTGTTGAACTCGGGGAACAGCGGCCCGTGTTTCGTCCAGCGGTGCAGGTCGGTGGATGTCGCGAGGCAGAGCAGCGCGTTCTCGCCGCTGAACCCGGTGTAGGTGAGGTAGAACGTGTCGCCCACGCGGGTGACGCGCGGGTCTTCGCAGCCCTGGCTCTCGTAGTCGTGCTCCGGCACGAGCACCGGCTCCGGCTCGCGCTCGAAGGTGACGCCGTCGGTGCTCGTGGCGAGCCCGATGCGCGAGATCCTGTCGGCGGCGTGCGCGCGGTAGAGCATCACCACGCGGTCGTCGACCACGATGGCGGCCGGGTTGTAGAGGTTCGCCGACTCCCAGCCGTCGCCCTGCGGGCGCAGGATCGGGTTGCCGGGGTGCGGCTCGAACGGGCCGAGGGGGAAGGTGGCGGTCATCCGGCAACCCTACGGTCGAGGATGGCGTCGGCGAACAGTCGTTGCGTCGGTTCCTGGATGGCGGGGGCTGTGTAGGAGAGGAGCTGCACCATGCCCACGAACAGCAGGTCGTTCTCGGGGTCGACCCAGAACCAGGTGCCGGCGGCGCCGTCCCACTGGTAGGTGCCGCGGCCGACGGGCAGGTCGGCGAGCACCGGGTCGTAGAAGACCGCGCCGTCCCAGCCGTAGCCGTAGCCGGGGCGGAAGCGCATGTGCCCGGCGGTGAAGGGCGGGTCGAGCAGCGCGACGTCGAGCTGGTTGCTCATTTGCAGCGCCAGCGCCTCCTCGCTCACGACGCGGGCGCCGTGCCACTCGCCGCGGTTGAGCAGCAGCTGCGCGAACCGGGCGTAGTCGCCGACGGTGGAGACCAGCCCGGCGCCGCCCATCGGCAGGCGCGGCGGCGACTCGACATCCTTGTACAACGGGTTGCGGATGGCGCGCAGCCGGTACCTGCCGCCGGTGTAGTAGATCGTCGCCCGCCGCTCGAGCTTGGCGCGCGGGGTGAAGAAGGCGGTGTCGACCATGCCGAGCGGCCCGAAGATGTTCTCCTCCATGAAGTCGCCGAGCGTCTGGCCGCTGAGCCGCTCGATGATGGCGCCCTGGATGTCCATCGAGAGGCTGTACTTCCAGCGCGATCCCGGCTGGTATTGCAGCGGCAGGCGCGCAAGCCGACCGACGAAGTCGTCGAGGCTGCGCGACTTCAGCAGCTTCGCCTTCGCGTACAGCGCGTCTACGGGATCGGTGCGGTCCGTGCCGTAACCGAAGCCGGCCGTGTGCGTCATCAGCTCGCCCATCGTGGGCTGGTGGTCGGCATCCACGAGCACCGGTCTGCGGCCCTCGAGGCCGGCGAAGACCCTGCGCTCGGCGAGCTCGGGGAGGTGCCTGGCGATCGGGTCATCCGGATTCCACAGGCCGCGGTCGTAGAGGATGCCCATGGCGACGCCGGTGACCGGCTTGGTCATCGAGAAGATGCGGAAGATCGTGTCCAGACTGAGCGGCTTTCCGGTCTTCGTGTCGTCCACGCCCATGACCGCCGTGTGCACGACCTCGCCGTGCCGCGCGACGAGGGTGACCGCGCCGGCGAGCTGGCCCGCGTCGATGAGGCCCTGCACGAAGGCATCCACCCTCTCGAGGCCGGGCGTCGAGAGCCCTACGCTCTCCGGTGTCACGGTCATTCCGCCGCCCCCAGCGCTCGCAAGGCCGTGGCGCAGGCCGCCTGCCACTCCCGCGCCGACGGCAGGAGTGCGGTGAAGTCCTCGGTGCCGTGCACGATGCCGTCGAAGACGCGGTACTCGGCGGGGACGCCGGCCGCGACGAGCCGCTCGGCGTAGCGCTTGGCGTCGTCGCGCAGCGGATCGACGTCGGCAGCGAGCAGCAGCGCGGGCGGGAGGCCGGCCAGGTCGGGCGCGACGAGCGGCGAGACGTACGGATCGTTCGGGTCGGCGCCCGACGTGACGTACGGCTCGAGCGTGCGCCGCATGCCGTCGGCGAAGTCGGGGAGGTAGGCGCGCGTCTCGGCCCACGACGGCGACGCCTCGCCCGTGAGGTCGAGCGCGGGCCCCTCGAGCAGCTGGAAGGCGATCACCGGGCCGCCGGCATCCCGGGCGCGCAGGGCGACCGCCGCGGCGAGGTTGCCTCCCGCGCTCGCGCCACCCACGGCGATACGAGACGGGTCGACGCCGAGGCTCGCGGCGTTCTCGCTGAGCCAGACCAGCGCCGTGTAGACGTCGTCGAGCCCGGCCGGGAACGGATGCTCGGGTGCGAGGCGATAGCCCACGCTCAGCACCACCACGTCCGCCTCCGCCGCCAGCCCGCCGCAGTGCTCGTTCGCCTCAGCGATCGAGCCGGTGGTCCAGCCTCCGCCGTGCACGAAGAGGAGGGCGGCGCGGGAGCGTGACCCGCGCGGCAGGTAGGTGCGGGCAGGGACATCCGGGCTCCCCGGGATCAGGATGTCGTCCATCGCGACACCCTCGGGCACCGGAGTGGTGAGCGTGCCCACGATGCGCTGCGCCGTGGCGAGCCCCTCCCTGCGCGCGCGTTCGAGGTCGGACGGGTCGAGCGAGTAGCCCTCGAGCACCGGCAGCAGCAGCGGATCGACCAGCATCATGCCCCCTTCGGCGCGAGCGAACCGAGCCACGCGAGCGACGGCTTCGGCG
>JAODAU010000377.1 GCA_025463615.1 Microbacteriaceae bacterium
GGCCGAACGGCGCCGGGAAGTCCAGCTGCTTCAACGTGATCTGCGGGGTCTACAAGGCCGCGTCGGGCAGCGTGCGCCTTGGTGACGTCGAGCTGAGCGGCCGGGCACCGCACAAACTCGCCGGGACCGGCGTCGGCCGCGCGTTCCAGAACGCGGCGCTGTCGCCCGGCTCGACCGTGCTCGACAACGTCATGCTCGGCCGCCACTCGCTCACCAAGGGCGGCTTCCTGTCCTGCGGGCTCCGCCTGCCGTGGACGATGAAGGCCGAGCGCCGCCACACCGCCAGGGCCGTCGAGATCTGCGACTTCCTCGGCATCGGGCCGCTGGTGCACACCCCGGTCGGCGCGTTGCCCTACGGCGCGGTCAAACGGGTCGACATCGCCCGCGCGCTCGCGGTGGAACCGGTGCTCCTGCTGCTCGACGAACCCGCGGCCGGGATGAACGCGGCGGAGACGGCCGAGCTGGCGAGCACGATCCGCGAGGTCTCGAACGAGCTCGGCATCTCGATCCTGCTCGTCGAACACGACATGGGCCTGGTGATGGGCATCGCCGACCGCGTCACCGTCCTCGACTTCGGAAAACGCATCGCCGACGGCGCACCGGCCGACGTGCAGGCGGATCCGGAAGTCGTCAAGGCGTATTTGGGCACCGAAGCGGAGGCAACGTCTTGAACACGTTCGTGCAGCTGGTGGTGAACGGGCTCGGCAAGGGCGCCGTTTTCGCGTTGCTCGCGCTGGGTTTCGTGATCATCTTCAAGGCCACCGAGGTGGTCAACTTCGCCCACGGTTCGCTGGTGCTCTTCGGCGGCTACCTGGTCGTCGTCACCCGCGACACGCTCGGCTGGGTGGGCGCGTCAGTGGTCGGCATCCTCGGCGCTGGCCTGCTCGCGTTCCTGCTCGAACGCGTGCTGCTCTCCCGGTCGAAGCACGCCGATGCGAACAGTCTCGCGCTGCTCACGATCGGCGTCGACGTGATCATCACCGAGGAGATCGTGCGGCGGCTCGGCGTCAGCCTCCCGTTCATCGGCGAGGCCTGGGACGCGCAGCCGTTCCAGATCGGCGGGATCACGCTGTTCCGCACGCATATCGTCGCGTTCGTCGTGGCGACCGTGCTGATCACCGCGTTCACGTGTGCCTTCAAGTACTCGAACTGGGGCGTCGCGATGCGGGCGCAGGCGGAGAACCGCGAAGCCGCCGCGTTGATGGGGATCCGCAGCTCCCGCGTCACCGCCACGGCTTGGCTGGTGGCGGGGCTGCTGGCCGGGGTCGCGGTGCTGTTCATCGCCACGCAGGACTTCTCCGGCGCCGGGTTGTCGAGAGGCACGCAATCGATCGCGCTGGCCGCGTTCCCCGCGGCGATCCTCGGCGGGCTCGATTCGACGGCGGGCGCCGTCGTCGGCGGGCTGGTGGTCGGACTGGTCGAAGCGCTGTCCGCGCAGTACATCTCCTTCGACTTCTCCCTGAGCGCGGTGTTCCTGGTGATGCTCGTCGTGCTGGGGGTGCGGCCGTCGGGGTTGTTCGGCACGAGGGAGAGCACACGTGTCTGACCTGGCCGTGAAAACACCGACGCCCACGCCCGCGAAACCGCCCGCCCGGCGCGGTTCTTCCCGGGTCGTCAGGCTCGTCGCCTGGCTCGCGCTGCTGCTGGTGATGCTGGCCCTGCCGATCTACCTCGACGCCGCCTGGCTGAAGGCCGGGCAGTACATGATGATCGGCGCTGTCGGCGCCATCGGGCTGACGCTGCTGGTCGGCCAGGCCGGTCAGCTGTCGTTGGCCCACGCGTTCTTCCTGCTCGCCGGGGGCACGTCGTACTGCGTGCTGGCCGGGCCGGCGGACGATCCCCGCGTCGCCGGGCTCGGGCTCGATCCCGGGCTGGCGCTGGTCGGCGCGGTGGTGATCAGCGCGCTGCTCGGACTCGCGTTCGCCCCGGTTTCGGGACGGCTGCGCGGGATCTACCTCGGGGTGGCGTCGCTGTCGCTGGTCTTCCTCGGGCTCTACTTAGGACAGTCCGCGGAGAAGCTCACCGGCGGCACCTCCACCGGCCGGACGCCGCAGCCGTTCTCGCTGTTCGGTTTCCCGTTCACCAACGGCGGCCCGGAACTGACCGTGCTCGGCGTCCCGTTCCGGCAGGCCGAACGGACCTGGTACCTGTTCCTCCTGCTGACGAGCATCGCGTTCGTCGTCGCCACCGGCGCGGTCAAGGGCCGGATCGGCCGGTCGTGGCGCGCGGTGCGGGACAACGAAGCCGCGGCGGCCGTCATGGGTGTCAACGTGGCCCGCGCCAAGGCCGGGGCGTTCGCGGTGTCCTCTGTCTACGCGGGGCTCGCCGGCGCGATGACCGTGCTGTGGTTCGACATCCTCAAGCCCGACGAAAGCGAATACGGCACCTACGGCATTGGAGTGTTCCCGGTTTGATGGACACGGGGGTTATGCTGCGATGTGACTGATTTGTCGGTATCCTAGCTCGTACTCCCGGGGTGTCAAGTACCCGAGCGTGGAATGTCGCCGTTGCGTATTGTAATACGTTTCGATCCAGTCGAAGGTTTCCTTTTTCAGTACTGCCATCGTGGGCCAGGGCCGGGTGTGGATGAGTTCTTTCTTGTAGGTCGCAAAGAATGATTCGGCGACCGCGTTGTCGTAGCAGCTTCCGGTGCGGCCGAATGATCGGCGGATGCTGTTCTTGGTGCAGTACCGAGCGAAATCGCTGGAGGTGTACTGCGTGCCGCGGTCGCTGTGGAAGATCACCCCGGCCGGTGGTGCGCGGTGAGCCAGGGCCATGTCGAGAGCGTCGGTGATCAGGCTGGTGCGTAAGTGATCGGCGATCGCCCAGCCCACCACGGCGCGGGAGTGCAGGTCGATCACGGTCGCCAGATACGCCCACCCGTCCCAGGTTTTGACATACGTGATGTCGCCGCACCAGCGCTGGTTGACCGCGTCGGCGGTGAAGTCCCGGCCGATCAGGTCCGGTGCCGGGACGGGCTGATCTCCGGGAACGGTGGTCCGTTTCCAGCCTTTCGGGTGGCGTCCTTGCAGGTCAGCGGTCCGCATAAGCCGCCACACCCGCTTGCGTGACAGGCGATGTCCCAGTGCGGCGAGTTCGGCGTGGATCCGGCGGACGCCGGGGTTGCCGCGCAGCCGGTCGTAGGCCGCCCGGATCAGCTCCAGCAGACGGCTGTCGGTCTGGTCGTGGGCGCTGGGGGCGCGACCACGCCAGGCGTAGTACCCGGATCGGGACACGCCCAGTTCGCGGCACATGAAGTCCACGGGGTAGTCCTCGGTATCGGCCCAGTCCGCGATGGCGGCGAATTTCACCGTGTGTCTTTCGCGAACCAGGACGCTACTTTTTTTGCGAACTCCACCTGCATCTGCAATTCGGCGTTCTCGGCGCGTAACCGGTCCAGTTCCGCGCGTTCGGTCGCGTCCAGGGGCCTGTCGGGTGTGTCGTCGGGTCCGTGTTCTTTTTTCACCCATCTGCCCAATGTCATCTGATGCACGCCGAGATTGCGCGCGACCTCGGCTACCGTGCGGTGGCCGTCAACAACCAAAGATACCGCCTGAGTCTTGTACTCCTCGGTGAACCGGCGGCGTGTGGAACCCATGATCGATGTCTCCTGGAGGGCC